>QIAS01000471.1 GCA_003225615.1 Acidobacteriota bacterium
TTTCGTCGGTAGCGGTTGCTTCCGGCACGCCGGCTTTCGCCTTGGCGCTCTCGACCGCGGCCTCGGCCTTCTTCACATCTTTGGGCGTAGTGGCCATCCCGACGATGTAGTCGTCCTTGTCCAGCCTCATGCCGCGCACACCGGTAGCGTTGCGGCCCATTGAGCGCACATCATTCTCATCGAAACGGATAGCCTGGCCATCGTGTGAAGCGAGGAAGACGATTTGCTGACCGTCAGTCAGGCTGGCAGCCACGAGCTCATCACCCGCATCGATGTTGATGGCAATGATGCCAATCGAGCGCACGTGGGAGAAGTCTTTGAGATCCGTCTTCTTCACCGTGGCGTTACGGGTAGCGAAGAAGATGTGTCTGCCTTCCTCCTCCAGGTTGCGCACCGCGAGCATGGTGCGTACCGTTTCCCCGGGCTGCAGGCCCACCAGGTTGCCGACGTGCTTGCCCTTGCCCGCCGCGCCGACGTCCGGAATCTCATACACCTTCAGCCAGTACACGCGCCCGGTGTTGGTGAAAATCAGAATGTAGGCGTGCGTGGAGGCGATGAACAGATGCTCGACGAAGTCCTCATCGCGCGTCTTCATGCCGGTGCGTCCGGTGCCGCCGCGCCGCTGCATGCGATAAGTGGAAATAGGGGTACGTTTGAAGTACCCGCCGTGGCTCACCGTGACCGCCACTTGCTCGTCGGCGATCAGGTCTTCCAGATGAATCTCCGCCGCTTCGTCTTCGATTTTGGTGCGGCGCTCGTCGCCGTAGGCTTTCTTAACTTCCTCGAGCTCCTGCACAATCACGCCACGCAGCTTTTTCTCTGACGCGAGAATGGATTCGTACTCCGCAATATTCTCGCGGATCAGACCCACCTCCTTCGCGATTTCGTCGATTGAGAGCTTGGTCAAGCGGTGCAATTGCAGTTCGAGGATGGCCTCGGCCTGGATCGCCGTAAACGGCTTCTCAGGATCGAGTTTAGGTGGCCGCCCCGTGGTGTTGATCTCAATCTTCTTGCCGGCAAAGAACATGACCAGGTTTTCGCGCGCCTCCGTGCGATTGGCGCTGCCGCGAATGATCACAATCACATTGTCGAGATGGTCGAGCGCGATCCGGTAGCCTTCCAAAATGTGCTCGCGCTCTTTCGCCTTGGCCAGCAAATAAGCGGTGCGGCGCCGGACCACGTCCACACGGTGATCGATGAAGTACTTGATCGCCTGCACCAGCCCCAGCTCTTTGGGCTGGCCATTCACCACCGCCAGCAGGATCATGCTGAAGCTTTCCTGCATCTGTGTGTGTTTGAAAAGCTGGTTGAGCACGAGCTGAGGCTCTCCGCCACGCTTCAGCTCCACCACAATGCGCATGCCGTCACGGTCGCTCTCGTCGCGAATGTCAGAGACGTCGTCAATATGTTTGTTGTTCACCAACTCGGCAATGCGCTCGATCAACCGCGACTTGTTTACCTGGTAAGGAATCTCTGTGACGATAACCGCCTGGCGATCCTTGGTGATATTCTCAATCGCCGCTTTGGCCCGCATCATGAAGCGGCCGCGGCCGGTCTTATAGGCCTCGGTAATTCCTGATTTGCCGTGAATGATGCCGGCGGTGGGAAAGTCGGGCCCTTGCACGAACTTCAGCAGGTCGGCCAACTGCGTCCCAGGATTGTTAACCAGAGTAATCGTGGCATCGACAATCTCTGTCAAATTGTGCGGAGGAATATTGGTCGCCATGCCCACCGCAATCCCGTTTGACCCGTTAATGAGCAAGTTGGGAATGCGCGTAGGCAAAATCGTCGGTTCAACCGTCGATTCATCAAAGTTCGGTACAAAATCAACAGTCTCTTTATCAATGTCAGCCAGCAGATCTTCCGCAATCCGCGTCATGCGGCATTCCGTGTACCGGTAGGCCGCCGGCGGATCGCCATCCACCGAACCGAAGTTCCCCTGGCCATCCACTAGCGGATAACGCAACGAAAAAGGCTGCGCCATGCGAACCAGCGAGTCGTATAAAGCCGAATCGCCATGCGGATGGTACTTACCCAAACATTCACCGACCACCTTGGCGCATTTCACATACTTGCGATTGTGAAGAATGCCCATGTCATGCATGGCATAAAGAATGCGCCGGTGCACGGGCTTCAACCCGTCGCGCACGTCAGGCAGAGCGCGACCGATAATCACCGACATTGAATAGTCGAGATACGATCGCCGCATCTCCTCTTCAATGTTGACCGGTTGAATGTTTGCCGCTCCCGGACCACCGTCGCCGGGAGGCGGAGT
>QIAS01000472.1 GCA_003225615.1 Acidobacteriota bacterium
GCCAAGGCTGCCCCGCAGAATACCGATTTCTGGTTCATGCTGGGATACGCGTCGCGGCTCGCAGGGCAGTATCAGAAATCTTTGGACGCCTACCAGCAGGGACTCCAGCGCCAACCCAATTCGGTGCAGGGTCTATCTGGAATGGCTCAGACCTACGCCCGTATGGGCCGCACCGACGATGCCAAGAAAGCTCTGATGAAGGTGCTCGCGGCCAATCCCAAGAGCCCCAATGATCTCAATCTCGCGGGCGAGCTTTTTCTTACGACCAACGACTCGCAACGGGCGCTTGAGTTCCTGCGCCGTGCGGACAGCATCCAGCCTTCCGCCCGCACTGAGGTCCTGATGGCTCGGGCCTACGTCCTGCAAAAACAGCCGGACCTGGGCAGGCAGATCCTCGAGCGCGCCCGCAGCCGCGCGCCCCGTGATTCTAGCGTTCTCCGGTCGGTAGCGAGCTTCTACCGTGACCAAAGGCAGTACGATCTCGCAATCGCTGCCTTGAATTCCTCCCCCTCCAAGCCCCCGGAACTGTTAGCCGACCTGGGTTATACCTACCAGGTGGCAGGCAAGAAGAAGCAAGCGGCGGAAACCTACGCCCGCGCCGCCGATGCGCGACCCAAAGAAATTGGATTCCAGCTCAGCGCGGCCCAGGCCTTCGTCAATGCCGGTGATAACGATCGCGCCAATACCTTGCTGAAACGCGCCGACTCGATTGACCCTAATCACTACCGGCTGCATGCAGTTCGCGGCCAGATTGCCGCCATGGAGAGTCGCACGAAGGATGCCATCAAGGAATACGAGGCGGCGCTAAACAACATGCCTCAGGGTGTGCAGGAAGGAGTGTTGTACCCGATCGAACTGCGGCTGAGCCTCTATCAGGAATATCGGGACGACGGTAATGACGCTGCGGCCCAGCGGCAGATCAGCCTGGCCCAATCCACCATTCAGACTCTGGACTTTCAGGATGCGAACCGGCCGGAATTCCTCAGATTACGCGCTGCCTTGGAAGCTGCCGCAGGGCGGCCCGCCGATGCAGAGAAGGATTTGAAAGAGGCCATTAACCTCGATCCTTCCAGCGTCAACATCATCCTGAATTACGCCAACCTGTTGTGGAAGATGGAGCAGAAGGATCGGGCGCGCGACATGTTTCTCCGCGCACTTCAGCTCGATCCCAGGAATTCCTCCGCTCTGTCCTCGCTCGGCTATCTGTCTCGTGACATGGGCGACTCGAAATCTGCCGAAAAGTATTTTCTGCAGCTATCTACACTCTATCCCGATGACTACGTCCCGTATCTCGCACTGGGCGACATGTACACCGGGGCGCGTGACTTTGCCCGCGCTGAGGCGAGCTACGAAAAGGGACACAAGCTGGCTCCCGGCAACCCGCTATTTATCGCCGGTGGTACCAATGCGGGTATCGAAGCGCACAACCTGCCGCTCGCCAAAAATTGGCTGGATCGGGCTACAGAAGCCCAAAACCAGAACCCCCAGGTCATGCGTGAGCGCGAAAGGTATCTGACCTTTACGGGTAAATACGCGGAGTCCGCACAGCTGGGTTACAAGGTCATCGAGAAGATGCCGCGTGATGCCGAGGCCCCGGTTTACCTGGCCTACGACCTGCTTTTCCTGGGTCGTTACAGCGAATCCCAAGCCATCGTGGATAGATACCAACCGCTGATGCCGAAGGACAAGGATTTGCCGCTTGTCGCGGGATACATCCACACCCACGACCGCTTACTGCCGGAAGCGGCAGCCGATTTTACCCGCGCCTTGGAGGGTGATCCCAACATGGCCACCGGGTACATGAACCGGGGCTACGTCTACAACGACATGCGCGAGGGAACCAAGGCCGCCGAGGACTTTGAGAAGGCGCTTAAGTTACGTCCCGATTATGGAGAGGCACACCTCGGGTTGGCATACGCATACTTGCAGACGCGCCATCCCAAGCCTGCGTTGAAGGAAGCCGATGCCGCGGAAAAAATTCTCGGAGAATCCGCGACTACTCATTTGGCACGCGCTGAAGCTTATCGCCAACAGGTACTGTTCA
>QIAS01000017.1 GCA_003225615.1 Acidobacteriota bacterium
ACCTGGCCCACCCGGACTGGTCTGCCCTTACGAAAATGCGAAGTTGCTTGTCTGCAAATTGGATTAACAACCTGCGGGTCACTTTGGTTTGGCCGCCACGCGGTAATCTGATTGCGCCGCTTCTTACAGGCGTTTAGCATCTAATCACTCATGGCCACCGGCACCATAACGCATCCCAGATTGCGGCCGCATTTGGCGATTGGCGAAATTCTTACATTCGCCTTTGACACCTTTTGCAGCAACAAGGTGCGATTCGCTTTGACCGCGCTGGGCATGGTGATCGGGACAGCTTCGTTGATCCTGGTAGTCACCATCGGCATGACCGGCAAGCAGTACATCCTGAACCAGATCCAGGCCATAGGCGCCAACCTGATTTCCGCCGAGTACATGGGCGGAGCGCCTCGCATCACAGCCACTGCAACCGACCCGCTCACCATAGATGACTTGAACGCGGTAATGGCGCAGGTTCCCAGCGTGGTCACGGCCTCACCAGTCGTACCATTGAATGACCGCATCGGAGTAGGTGGCGGCAAAGAGAAAGACATCCTGGTGCTGGGCGTTGCGCCGGAGTACCGGCGAGTGCGAAATCTGGTGATAACCTCCGGGCGCTTTTTCGACGTCCAGGACGCGCAAGCGCGCAACAAAGTGGGTCTGATAACCAAGAAAATGGCCGAGGACGTTTACGGTTCGGCCGATGATGCGGTGGGACATACAGTCAAATTGAGCGGCCTGCCATTCACCATCATTGGCGTCTTCCAGGAAGGGGTGGAGACTTTCGGGCAATCCGAAATCCAGGACAACACGCTCGCGATTCCCTACACCGTGAGCCGCTACTTCACCGACACTTCGGCAGTGCGCCAGATCTACTTCTCGACTGCCAGTCCGGCTGATGTCGTGCCCGCCACCACGGAAATCAAGCGCTTGCTACAAAGCCGCCACCGTCAGGAGTCGGTCTATAACGTAACTAATCTTACGCAGCTCGTGGTTGTGGCCGAGCGAACCGCGAACGCCTTGACCTGGGTGCTGATGCTGATCGCCACTGTGACGTTGCTGGTCAGCGGTATCGGAATCATGAACATCATGCTGGCCACGGTGACGTCGCGAATCCGCGAAATCGGGATTCGCAAGGCTATCGGAGCTACCAACCGCGAAAGCCGCTTTCAATTTCTATCGGAAGCCATTCTCATCTCGCTGATTGGGTGGGTGGTAGGGATCCTCATCGGCCTGGCGATACCTTTCTCGGTGCGCTTCTTGACCCAGTACCGTATCCCGATTTCCGGATTGTCGGCGATTATCGCTATCCTGGTCTCCTCGTTCGTCGGCATTCTTTTCGGCACAATTCCCGCTACGCGCGCGGCCCAACTGGACCCGGTGGAGAGCTTGCGCTACGAGTAAGCCGTCAGTTCAACTCTTCAGGCACGATTCCCGAATCTTTACCTAAGCAACCTTCATCGAAGCCAGAGTGTCGAAGTGCGGAACAAATTAGCCGGCAAATAACCGATGCCTCCAAATCCAGAGCCGCCCCGCGATATCAATCCCTGGCTGATTGCGATTGCCGTCATGTCGAGCACCTTCATGGAAGTGCTGGATACGACCGTGGTCAATGTCTCGTTGCGGCATATTGCCGGCAATCTTTCTGCCAGCACGGATGAAGCGACCTGGACATTAACGTCTTACCTGGTAGCGAACGCAATCGTTCTCCCGATGACCGGCTGGCTGGCCAGCGCCTTTGGCCGGAAACGCCTGCTGATGGCTTCGGTCACTGGCTTCACGGTCGCATCGTTTTTGTGTGGGCTTGCGCCGTCATTGCCGTTCTTGATTGTTTGCCGCATAATTCAGGGCGCTTGCGGCGGCGGACTGCAACCCCTGTCACAGGCCATCCTGTTGGAATCGTTCCCTCCCGAAAAACGCGGTCAGGCTATGGCGTTTTGGGCTCTCGGAATTGTCGTCGCGCCCATGCTTGGCCCGGTTGCCGGCGGTTGGATAACCGACAATTACAGTTGGCGATGGGTTTTTTACATCAACGTGCCCATCGGCATTCTCGCGGTTATCCTGACACAATTGTTTGTGTTCGATCCCCCGTACCTGCGCAGGAAAATTGCCGGCATTGATTATTGGGGGATCGGCTTGCTGGTCCTGGGCATTGGTTCCCTGCAGATCATGCTGGACAAAGGTCAGGAGGAAGACTGGTTCGGGTCCCACTTCATCATTGCGCTGGCGGTGTTGACGGTAATCGGCCTGGGAGGGCTCATCATCCGGGAACTCACCACCGATCACCCTATCGTCGACCTCACAATCTTTCGTTATCGTACGTACGCGATCGGAACGTTCTTGATGACCGGGGTCGGATTCATCCTGTACGGCAGCATCGTTCTGCTGCCGCTGCTCATGCAGGAGTTGCTGGGTTACACGGCTACGCACGCCGGGGTTACGAATCTGCCGCGCGGACTTGCCTCGTTTCTGGTCATGCCATTCGTGGGCATTCTCATCAGCAGAATAGAACCGCGCAAGCTCCTGGGGGTGGGGCTGTTGCTTTCAGCACTGGCCATGTACCAGCTATCGCACCTCAGCCTGGATGCGGGCTTTTGGAATTTTGCGTGGCCTCTAATGCTGCAAGGCGCGGCGCTGGGCTTGGTATTCGTGCCGCTGACGACGGTCACCAACGATCCCATTCCCAAGGAGCGAATGGGGACGGCCACGAGCATTTTTAATCTGATGCGCAATATCGGCGCCAGCATCGGCATCTCGATGGTTGAGACCATCAAGTACCGCCAGCAACAGGCGCACAATCAGGCTCTGGTCAAATACGTCAATGCGGCGAATATGCAGGCCCAACAAATGATTGCCCATCTTCGTGCTGGATTCATGGCCAGCGGCTCGGACGCAGCCACCGCCTCCAAAAAAGCTTATGCGGCGCTCTGGGGATTGCTGCAGCAGCAGGCCTCCATGCTTTCCTATAACGATGTATTCCTTTTACTCGCCATTATGTTCCTGTCGATGTTCCCCTTCATCCTGATCATGCGCAAACCCAAGCCAGGTGGCGGTCCGGTGATGGCCCACTGAGACAACTTTCGCTGGAGTCGTGGTATCGGATCAGGTGCGGCTCGATAATTTCTTTTTGCGCTCCTAAAGTTTGCGAAGAGAACCTATCCCGCAAGTTCAAGGGGAAGTAATTCTTTCGCCTTGCCCGCTCGTGCTTTAGCCGCCGGGCGTACTTGCTCAAATGTGCATTGAGTGGGTTTTTTCTCTGGACGCCAACGAAGAAACTTCGTGCCGTGACGAAAACGTCCGCCAGAAAAATGGTCGTACTGCGCTTCACAAACCAGCTTTGGTTTCAGAGGCTGCCATTCTGTGGAGCGCTTGGTGCTCCACCGGCTGGGACCGCCGGGAGCGTGCCCTGTGAAGCCCGGGCCGCCAATCTGAGGCTCGACAATGCTCTTCAGTTCCTTGCGCTGCTCGGCGTTGAAGCTGGATGTGAATCCCACGTGGTCGAGGAGACCCTGCTCGTTATAGAGGCCAAGCAGAAGTGACCCTACTCCGCCGCCCTTTTCCGCATAGCGAAATCCTCCAACGACACAGTCGGCAGTGCTAATGCGCTTGATCTTGACCATCCCGGCGCGTTCCCCCGAGCGATACGGCTCGTCGAGCCGCTTGGCGACGATTCCGTCCAATCCGATCGCGGGCAACTCACACATCCACTGCTCAGCCTGTTTCCGATCGGCGGAAGCGGGCGAGAGGCGAGCCATAGCCTTCTTCGGAACATGCCGGAAGAAATCGCCCAAGTGCGAGCGCCGGTCAGCCAAGGGCAAATTCGTCAGCAGCTTGCCATCGCTCGCAACCAGCAGGTCAAAACACATCAGGGTGGCGGGACTTTCCGCCGACAGTTTGCGAATTCGCGATTCGGCAGGATGAATGCGTAGCAGCAAGTCATCAAACGAGAGATGCCCGCCTGAAAAGATGACGATTTCGCCGTCGAGCACAAACCGGGGCTGCGGCAACTCGCGCAGCGCCGCGACCAGTTCCGGAAAATATCGCCCTAACGGCTGCCCAGCCTTGGATTGCAGGAGCACCTGGTTGCCGCTGCGAAAGGCAAGGCAGCGGAAGCCATCCCACTTGGGCTCATATAGCCAACCGGGCCCGCTGGGAATTTCCTTCACCGATTTGGCCTCGGCAGGGGGATAGGGCGGTTTAATGGGCAGACGAATTAGAGGAAAAGCTTGGCCCAGTTCTTCAGGCGGCACAGCGCCTGCTTTCACTTTCGTTGCGGGTGTCTGCTTACTTTTGGTTTTGCTCTTCGACATCATCCATTGGATGCGGTCTCCCACCAGCAGAGCCGCCTTTCCGTTATTCAATTGGAGCTGGTTTGTTCCTTCTTCAGTCTGCGCAGAAGAGAGGTGGGATGAATGCCGAGAATTCTTGATGCATGTGTCTTGTTATTCCCTGTGGCCGCCAGAACTTTCTCGATGTAGTCGTCCTCGAGTTCGCGCAGGCTGACAAACTGCTGCCCAGTCGGAGAAACGTCCATCGCCGACGTTATCTCCATCTTCACCTGCTCCACTATGTGATCGCGAATTTCTTCCGGCAGGCAGGCAGCGTCGATGTCGCCTTCGGGCGCCAGAATCATGGTGCGCTCGATGACATTTTTCAACTCGCGAATGTTCCCCGGCCAGGAATAGTTCTGCAGCAACTCGGCCGCACCCGGCGTGAAACCGATAAACTTTTTATTCAGTTCGCGATTGAAATGCTGCAACATTTCAAGCGCGATGGGCAGGATGTCCTCCTTACGCTCGCGCAATGGCGGTATGTACAAGGGGACAACGTTGAGCCGATAGTAGAGGTCCTCGCGAAACTTGCCTTCGGCAACGGCTTCTTTCAAGTGCACGTTGGTGGCCGCGACCAGGCGCACATTCACTTTAATCAAGCGCGTGCCGCCCAGCCGCATGAATGTTCCTTCTTCCAGTACGCGCAGGAGTTTGGCTTGCACGCTGGCCGACATGTTTCCGATTTCATCCAGAAACAGCGTTCCTCCATGAGCACGCTCCAATAAGCCTTCCTTGCGGCGACGTGCATCGGTAAAAGCGCCTGGCTCATAACCGAACAGTTCGCTCTCCAGCAACGTGTCAGGTAGTGACGCGCAGTTCAACTGCAGCAGCGGCAGCGATGCGCGGGGGCTGGCATAGTGAATTGCCTTGGCGAGAACTCCTTTTCCCGTGCCGCTTTCCCCCTGGATGAGTATCGTAGTGTGATCCGCCTCGGCGGCTTTGCGGGCCATTTCCAGCATGCGGTCCATGGCGGGGTTTTGCGTAACTACACGGCCAAAATCGTAGCGTCCTTTGGCGGTCTCGACCGTATCGCGCACGCGCACACGCAGGGCAAGCATCTCGGAAGCGCGGCGCAGGGTCCCGATCATGTCGGCCAAGTGGAATGGCTTGATCAGGTAGTCGAAGGCGCCCAACTTCATGGCTTCGACAGCACGGTCCACCATGTGATACGCGCTCATCATGAGCACGATAGCGCCGGGATTAGCCTGCTTCATGCGGCGCAACACTTCTACGCCGTCGATGCCGGGAAGAACGATGTCGAGCAGCGTGAGGTCCGGTTTATCCTCGCCGAATATTTTCAGGGCCTCTTCGCCGGATGTGGCCGTGCAGACATCAAAAGTCTCCTCGCGCAAGGCACGCGAGATGGTGCGTAGGGTAAGTTCTTCGTCATCGACGACCAGAACGGAGTAGGGCATAGGACCTCGGTTTCACCTCAGACCACCACTTCGGATTCCTCCTTGCGACTTTCATCTGTTTCATCCTGCCGAATAGGTAAAGTGAGCGTCACCGTCGTCCCGTGCTTCAGGACACTATCCACGCGGATGTCCCCGTTGTGGCTGCGCACGTAGGCCTGGCTGATGCTTAAGCCAAGGCCGGTACCCTTTCCGCGTTTGGTGGTGAAGAACGGCTCGAAGACATGCGCCAGTACATCGGGCGGAATGCCGGAACCCGTATCGCTGACCCGAATCTCCACGCTTTCTATGAAAGTCAGTTTGCTGGCTGAAACCGAGATGCGTCCACCTTCCGGAGTGGCTTCGGCAGCATTGAGCAAAAGATTCATCAACACCTGGGACAGCTGATTAGCGTCAGCCCGAATGTGGGGCAGATCGGTGGGGACGGAATTTTCCAACTGCTTCCCGCGCAGCATGGGCTGATTTTCGAGGAAACCGAACGTGTCGGAGACCAGCCGATGCAGACTGAGCTTGCTGAGAATCAACGGCCCGGGGCGAGCGTAGTTGACCAGGCCTTTCAAGGTGGCAGAAATGCGCTTTGCTCCTGAGATGCATTGCTCAATCTCGGTGCGGCGCTCCGGGTCGGAGGACGCTTTGAGTTCCAGTTCCAGGTGCGACAGGATTCCCAGCAGTGGGTTATTGATTTCATGCGCGGCGCCCAGCGCTAATTGGGCGAGGGCCGCGTATTTCTCATACTCCGCAAGCTTGGCTTGGAATTGGATTTTCTCCTTGTTTAATTCACGCTCTTCGTAGAGGCGGCGAAAGACTTCTTCTTGCGCCAAGTCGCGCTCGCGCTCGCGTTGCTCCGCGAGTCCTTTAGTTCGCTTGAGTTCGGTAGTGAGTTCCTCTAGATCCTCCCGGTGCAGCCGCCAGACCACAAACATGGCCACGAGCGCCGCGGAAGCCAGCGGCAAGAAGTACACCGACAGCAGGTGATTCCAGCGGATCGCGTGTAAGCTCTCTGGCATCAATAACATACAAATGCCGATGGCAGTAAGTGCACTGGTATGCGGTTGTGGCGTAAATCTGCGCATCCAGTTACAACGATGAAACGGAAAGTCCCGGAAAGCTGTGATGTGGGTCACGACGAAGGGTGCGCACGACTTTGTAACACCGTGATGCAGGTTCGCCTTTAACCGCACGGCCTGCGCGAAATAAAAAACCCATCGCTTGTGGGCGATGGGTTTGATTCCCGGTGTTCCGAAAGATGTTATTTATTATCGGCGGGAGAAATATCGGTGACGCGAATCATGCTGGTTGCCTTATCCAGAGTTCCGTTCACCTTCACTTCCTTGCCCTCGAACTGCTTGACTTTGTCCTGATCGTCGATCTGGTAGGTCTGGCTGCCACTCTTCAATACATATTTGTCACCAGCCTTTACGACGGTGCCGCTGAACGAGGACGAGTCAGCCATCGAGCTCGAACTGGCGGACGAGCTTGACGGTTGTTGTGCCGAGGGCTGCGCAGAAGGCTCTTGCGCCGAGGGTGCGGCCGAAGGCGAGGTTGAGGGCTGCGTGGCCGAAGGCTGCTGCGCAGGACTGGTTTGGTCCTTCTGCGGTGCAGAGCTCGGACGGCTGGACTGATCTTGCTGGGCAAACACCGCCGGTGCCAGCGCCGCAACCAGGGTCAAAGTTGCCAATATACTCAGAATCTTCTTCATTTAGCGATCCTCCGAAAAAAATAGTTAGTCCCACTGGGTTAAGCAAATCTCGTGCCAGATGATCGCGCGAGTATTTACTGGAGGATGGCGAACCGACAGTCGCGTGAAGAGTGAATTTTTGAAACGCGGTAATGACAAATCTCCACCTTAGATCGCCTACATTGAATGCTGTATTCGCAGTGGTTAGAGACGCGCTGATGCTATGGGAGTTTCTGAAGACTGGGTTACGTGCTGCTCTTCTCTCGCTCACGCAGCCAATCGATGAACATCTGCTCCATAGGCTTATCGTAGGAGAGGAGAACGTGCCGCACGGTGCGCCCACTCACGAAGTGACAAACTTCCTCGGCCAGATTCTTGGCGTGGTCCCCGGCGCGCTCCAGTGACTGCGTCATGAAGATGACTTGCAGACTGGCTTGATGTGGAATGTTTTCCGGATTTTCGATGTGACGCATGAACACCAGGTTGCGCAAGCGGTCGATCGCGGCATCCGCACGCAGGACTTCGACCGCCTTCTTTACGTCGCGGCGGGAGAAAGCATCGCCAACGTCGGTAAGCATTTTTTCCAGCAAGGTCGCCATTTTCGTCAGGTCGCGCGTGTCCTGCGGTTCCAGGCGCCCACTGGCTGATTGCGCACTGTTGGCGAAGCTTAGCAAGAGGTCCCCAATGCGCTCCAGGCTGATCATGAATTTCATGCACGCCAACAACTCGCGCGCTTCCGAGTCTGCCACCTGGGTGATCGTGGTCGTTACGCCATCGTCAATCTCCATGTCGAGGGTGTCGAGCTCTTTCTCGCGCTGACTGGAAGCAAGCAGACGGGAAGAACCGGTTGCGATGCCTTCGGCCGCCGCGGAAGCAGCTTCCTTCGCGAGCTGACAGGCTTCCACTGTGCGGCGCACCAGATGATGGTAAGAAGGCTCCGGGCCCGGCTGTTTTACGCTGGCGATACTCATAGGCGCATTCCCCTGCGTGTGAAGCTATTGCGTCTGAAACTATTGCTGCGTTGCGGGCGCAGTCTGCTCCAACACTAAACACGGGGAAGGATAGGCGGTTTCATCGATGTCTTGGTTACAGAGATGTGAATTTGCTGGGCAGCAGCTGGGGGTAGGCCAACGGAACGAGACTTTCACACTTTTGGCAATGTAAACAGAAATGTCGAGCCATGGTTCAGTTCGCTTTCCGCGCGTATGGTCCCGCGGTGAGCCAGCACAATGTGTTTTGCGATCGCCAAACCCAGGCCGGTACCGCCTGATTCGCGTGATCGAGCTTTGTCAACGCGATAGAAGCGCTCGAAAAGTCTGGGAAGATGTTCGGAGGGGATACCGGCGCCGAAGTCGCGCACATAAAACTCGACTGTCCGGCCAGCCGGCTGCGCGCCCAGCACGAGCCGTCCCCCACTTCCACCGTATTTAAGTGCATTGTCGATGAGATTGGAAAATACCTGGTGGATGGCCTCGCGATCCGCTTGCACTGGAACCGTCACGGAATTTTCGACCAGCAGTTCGATTCCCTGGCTGCGCGCGATCTCGCGAAAATTCTGCGCCGCCTCTTCCAGCAGTTCACTCGGCGATACCGGCTGAGTGTCAAAGTGTTGCTCGCCCGACTCCACCCGAGCCAGCGTGAGCAGATCTTCAGTCAATCGCGACATGCGGACCGCATTCTTGCGGATAATCTCAAGAAACTCGCGCACGTGATTGCTGCCGGCCGCGCTGTCGAGCAAGGTCTCCGCATATCCCTGGATGGAAGTCAGCGGGGTGCGCAACTCGTGCGAAACGTTGGCGATGAAGTCGCGGCGCGTCTTTTCTACTCTTTCAGTCTCCGTAAGGTCGCGCAACACGGCCACGGCGCCGCCGCCCGGCATGGGCGCGGCAGTGACTTCAAAATTACGGCCGGGCACAATCGAACCGGCGTGGGCGGACCTGACCGCGTGGGATTCCGCGGCGCCCCGCACCGCACTGAGAAAGTCGGGGTCGCGGACTGTTTCCACCAGTGGCGCACCCAGGCGAACGCGCTGCGCCGCCAATTGATCCATCCCGCGATTGGCCCACTGCACTCGGCCGTCTGGCCCAATGGCGATGACGGCGTCCTGCATACTGTTCAGCAAGACTTCCAGTTCGTGCCGGCTATTCTGCAAGGCGGTGAAGCTCTCCTCGAGCTTGCGGGCAGTCTTATCCAGGGCAGAGGCAACGTGCCCAATTTCATCACCGGACGTCTCGGCGATTCGCGCGCTCAAATTTCCCGCGGCAACTTGATCTGCGAAGGTAACAATGCGGCGCAACCGTCGAGTCGTATACTGCGCCGCGATGCCGGCAATCAGCAAGGCGACCACAAAGGCCAGCGCCGAACTCAGCAGCAATGTCCGCCTTACACGCTGGCTTGTGGCTTCGAGGTCGGAGAGAGGATAGGCCAAGCGAACCGCCCCGCCGCTGACCGGCGCAGCAATGTAGAGGAACGAAACTCCCAGGGTATGGCTCCGCCGTTCGTCGCTACCCACGTTGCCATTGAGCGCCGCGATGAATTCTTTGCGGCGGGAATGGTTCTCCATGGTAGAAGGGTCGGCCTCGGAGTCGGCCAGCACTTTACCGGTAGGGTCGATAACCGTCGCGCGCGCCCCCGCCGCTTGCCCTTCTTGCGCCGCCATATTCTGCAAGGAATGTGTGCGGTCGCTATTTACCCGGTTTGCGAATAGCAGCGTCTTTTGGGTAAGGTTGCGCTCAATCTCCTCGCGTAATGATTTGTCCCAGGCACGTCGAACCGTGAAGTCAATAGTGACGACGGTGGCAGCGATCACCAGCAGGAAAGCCAGCAGCAACTTGAAAAAGATGCGGTTTCTCACTTCGGTACCTCGAAGCGATAACCCGCGCCCCGTACGGTTTTCAGATAACGCGGGTTTTCCGGGTCCCGCTCGATCTTCTCCCGGATCCGCCGCACATATACGTCCACCGAACGAGGAGTTACATAAGAAGTGTCACGCCAAACCGCGTCAAGCAATTGGTCGCGAGTGAACACGCGGCCGACATGACGAGCAAAATAATCGAGCAGCCGGAACTCGGTGGCGGTGGTAGTGACCAGATTTCTGCGAACTGTGAGTGTCATGGCGCCAGGATCAATCTCGATTTCACCAACCTGAACGGGGGAGGGCGATAGCGGCCGTTCAAAACGCCGCAGTACGGCTTTTACACGCGCCACCAGTTCACGAGGACTGAAAGGCTTGGCAACATAATCGTCGGCGCCTAGCTCCAGCCCCAGGACGCGATCCGCCTCACTGCTCCGCGCAGTGAGGAAAATAACCGGCACCATTGCTAACGACTGCGTCTCACGAATCTGCCGGCAGAGTTCTAGCCCGTCTTTCCCAGGCACCATTATGTCGAGAACAAACAGCGCCGGACGATGGTGCTCCGCTTCCGCGAGAACTCCGCTCCCCGTGGAATATAAGCGCACAGCGAAGCCGCCCGCTTCCAAATGATGGCGTACCAGGCGAGAGATATCGGGATCGTCCTCGACCACGAAGATGTTGGGCTTCACGATCAGTATTGTAGACGGAGAGAGCACCCTCCACACAGTCGTGACCCGCTACCACAAGTTGTTAGCGCTGCTGCTGGGCTGTGGCGCGCGGATAAAAGAGAATTGGGCCTGGTTAAGCAAAGGTGCGGTATTGGAAATACTGAGATAATGAGCAGAAATGACGCATCTTGGGCAGTCCGTTGGGCGGGAGTCCCTCGCAGCAAGGGTTGCTGGGAAGCATCGCGGGCCAGCCGCAACGGTCCCATATCAGGGTGGCAACATTCCTTGCGCGGCAGCGGTGATCTTGAAGCCCCATTTGCACGCCGGTTCTCGCGCGCATAAGGCAGCAGCGCGGTTCTCAACGTGACGGCGGAGGGCTTCCAGTCACCTTCTCAGTTCAGGCTCCCGCCCAAAACGTGACAGGCAGATTTCACTGCCTGCTCTCTTTCGTCCCCAAGGGTAAAACGGCCCGCCTGATCTTGCTGTGACTTGCGTCACGGAACAGCGTGAGAGGACCAATTTGCCTTGATTGACAAAAATTCGGCGGCAAGATGAATCAGCCTGCAACAAATCGGCGACGGAACTACTTCATGGTGATCACGAGATTCGTAGCCCTGTCGAGGAAGAAGGATTTACGCGGAGGCACTACCGTAGTGGCGCTATATTCGGTGATGATCGCCGGCCCCAGATATCTCTTACCAATGCGAAGCTGGTCGCGAGCATAGATCGCAGCCATCATCCTCTTGCCATCAAAGAATACCGGAGCACGCTCGACGTGATTTGCTTTGCGGACCGGTTTCTCTAGGCGTTCTGCTGCCCCGGTGCCCGCCTGCGGGGACTTCATCGTGCTACGCAGACGAAGCGTAACCAGCTCCACTTCACGATCGGGGTGACTATACCCGTATCGCCGCTGGTGCTCGCGATGAAAGGCCCCGATCAGACCTGCGGTGAACGGCACATTCAACTCGTAGCCTTGACCGCGATAGCGAACATCCACGGTGAACTGATGGCGTAGGGCGCCAGTCCAGCCTTCAGAGCGAAAACTACGATCCGCTGCAGCACGTAGCGCAGTCATTTCTCGTCGCAATTGCGCCATGGGCAGCTTACTTCGCGCCTTCCAAAGTACCGTTCGGGAGTAGTCCTTAACGACATCGCTGACCAGTATGCCTAAAGCGGATAGCGCGCCGGGCAAGCGCGGCACAAGCACGAGGGGAATCGCGAGAGCATCCGCCAGTTCGCAGGCATGCAGCCCGCCCGCACCGCCAAATGCAACCAGCGCGAATTCGCGAGGGTCATACCCGCGCTCGATCGAAACCACCCGAATCGCTTTCTCCATCGTGGCATTCACGACCCGGATTACCCCTGCCGCGAACTGCTCGACAGTCAGAGTAGAACCTTCCTGCTTGAGCCAATCGCGGACCATGCCTCGCGTGCGCGCCGCATCCAGCGCGAACTCACCACCCAGAAAGCGATCCGCCGGCAAACGCCCCAGCAGAAGGTTGGCATCGGTTACGGTAGGTCGAGTACCCCGGCCGTAACAGATCGGACCGGGGTCG
>QIAS01000484.1 GCA_003225615.1 Acidobacteriota bacterium
AAACCGCCGAAATGCCCCCGGTCCCCCTCACCGTCGAGGGCTACAGCGTCCTGCATCAGATGCTGCGCTTCCGCTGGTCAGACTGGAGAAACCTTCCCGAAAGTCAGCGCCGCGAACTCACCGCCGAGGCCGCCGCCCTCCTCGAAGAAATGGAACAGAACTCAACTGGACAGTCGGCGCTCTACTCGCTGCTCGGGCACAAGGGCGATTTGATGCTGGTCCACTTCCGCGAGTCTTTCGATCAACTCAACCAGGCAGAGTTGCAATTGGCGCAAATACGCCTACACGATTTGCTCGAGCCGACGTCTTCCTATCTCTCTATCATCGAACTCGGTTTATACGAATCCACGGTAAAAACCTACAAAACCCTGATGGAGCGCGGAATCGAGCCTCACTCCGAAGAATGGAAACGGGAGATTGCCGACACGGTCGCCCGGCAGAAAGAAGCCATGCACCCCCGCCTTTTCCCTGCCATGCCGCCCCATCGCTACGTGTGCTTCTACCCCATGGACCGCCGACGTGGCGAAGAAAAGAACTGGTACACGCTCCCCATCGAAGAGCGCCAGCGCCAGATGAACGAGCACGGCATGGTCGGCCGTCGCTACGCGGGCGAGGTCAAACAGATCATCACCGGCTCCATCGGCTTTGACGACTGGGAGTGGGGCGTAGACCTGTTCGCCGATGACCCGCTGGTCTTCAAGAAACTGATCTACGAAATGCGCTTCGACGAAGTCAGTGCCGTCTACGCCCTGTTCGGCCACTTCTACGTAGGAGTACGTTGCCCCGCCGCAGATCTAGGGACTCTCCTAAGCGGCCAACTCCCCAAATGATGGTTGATGGACGGTCTTGATTTTCTTTGCGCCCTTCGCGCTGTCTTCGCGCCCTTCGCGGCTAAAGTTTTTGCTATCTTGTATCCGTAAGCTCCGGAGCAAAAATGGCTACCCTGGGACTCATCGAATACAAAGACGCTTCCCCCGAAGTACGCGCCGTCTACGACGACATAATGGCCACCCGCAAGACCGACTGGATCAATAATTTCTGGAAGGCCATAGCGCATGACCCCATAACGCTCCGCCGCACCTGGGAGGATATCAAGCAAATCATGGCCCCGGGCGCGCTAGACGCCTTGACCAAGGAAATGGTCTACCTGGCCGTCAGTGTCAGTAACCAATGCGGCTACTGCATAGCCTCGCACACCGCCGGAGCCCGCAAGCAAGGCATGACCGATGAAATGTTCAAGGAACTGATGGCCGTGGTAGGCATGGCAAACCAAACGAATCGCCTGGTATCCGGCTATCAGGTAGAGATCGACGACAAATTCAGGACCAGCAAATAGTGAGGCGTGAGTTAAGCCCTTTTCTTCATTTTGACTTGCGGCCGACTCTAACCCGTCCAAACCGAAACTCATGCCGTGCCATATTCACCCGCCGCCCCCGAAAGCTCACTCCTTCGGCTTCCAATCGCAGCCGCTGCTCCATAGCTGAATCGCCGCGCAGCTTAATTTCCCCACTTGCCCCAAGCACCCGATGCCAAGGCAGCCCGAAGGACGTGCGCAGCGTCCCTACAACCTGCCGTGCCGCCCCCGCATACCCCGCCGCCCGAGCCACGCCTCC
>QIAS01000018.1:0-581 GCA_003225615.1 Acidobacteriota bacterium
CTGGCTCCACTGGCGCCGTCCGTGGATACGTCGCGGGCGGTCATCGGGCTGGTGCAGGATTCGAATTCCAACGTACGGTCAGTAGCCATCGGAGATCTGGCAGTATGCTGGCAAAAAGAGGTCGTCCCCGATCTGCTGAAAGTCTTGGAGAAGCAACCGGACCCGGATCTTACCACGGCAGTTATCCGGCAAATCGGCCTTGCGGGCAGCGATCGCAATATCGGGGATCTCCGGCCCTACGAATCGGCACGTGAGCAGGAGGTAGCCCACCAGGCAGCGCTAGCCATGGCGAGGCTGGGCGATGGGACTGAACGCAAGAAGATTATCGACGGACTGGCCGCTTTGAATCCGCAAGTTCGGGTGCAGGCGCTTCGCGACTGCCAATATATAGGAGACAAGACCTTAATCAGGTATTTCGGACCGACGCTTGATGATATTCGGGATTTTATGGTTATCACTCCGCCCCACATTGAGCCTGTAGTGATGGCTCGTGTCTGTGATATCGCGGTGCAAACCATGGCATACATGGGTCCGCAATTCTCGTTTCAAGCCCAATTTCTGGCGCGGCGGACGGTCGCCGA
>QIAS01000018.1:677-17792 GCA_003225615.1 Acidobacteriota bacterium
GAACGCATCTACATGGTGGAGTTCGGGCGGGCCAAGACCGGAAGCCCGCACATGAAATTTCCCGATGTCGACAACATTGGGTTTCAGGATAATGGCCAGCCGAACGAGCATGGTCCCGTAATGAGCATCATGAACGGGCTCAAGGATGTACGGGTACAGTTTTACCGTGCCGAGATTTCTCGCAGCGCCCCGCTGTACATTGTGAGCACTGATCCTACGGTAGCCAAAATTACGGGCCCGGCTAGCGGTCAGCTCGGCTCGGACTTGGCACAAACCATCAAGTTCTCGGCGCTGGCAGCGGGGCGCGCGGCATTCGAGGTCCGGTACCAATGGCAGGACGGCCCGGTTTTAGGGCGGCTCTATGTCCAGGTGTATCAGCGAAAGAATATAGCCTTAAGACTGCACCTGGTCACGGTCAACGGCGCGGGGAATCCTACGAATTTCTTTGGGAAGAACTGCCCCCACCTGGCTGACCAGCAGGCGCGTTTGAAGTGGTTTATTCAGCAGGTAAACCACACATGGATCCCGCATGGAATCTATCTGCAACCCGAGGCTACTATTTACAACACGGTATGGGGCGCCGCCCAGATTGGCTCGGCTTCGGTCTCTCCCACTTATAACGAGTTAGTAATGGGCGGTGCGCTGTCTCCGAATCGCTCGGCGGCTTCCATCAATGTCTACGTGCTCGGACAATGGACCATGGGTACTACCATGGCTCTTGGCGTTCCCGTGAAATGGGCGAAGCAGCAAAATCTGCTTTATCCAGTAGCTCCCGGACCAGGCGTGGTGCAGCATCTCTCCAACGCGGTGTACCTGCGTTCCAGCCAGTTCGTGGAGCCGGTAATTGTGGCGCACGAGTTTGGGCACTACATGGAACTATGCAGTCTGGCAAACAACGGGGCAGTCCAGCAGTGGCATTCCACAGGCGACTCCGTGGGTGGAAATCCGGGCGTGCGGGACGATCTGGTTTCGCGACGGCGCATGATGTATCCCATTGTGTCTCTCCAGGCCTCGAGCTTCCCTTGGCGCAATGATGTAGGGTACGGTGCTGGGAAGACCGGTGGGTTCATCAGCTATCGTACCCTCGCGCAGGATATTACGTTAGGAGAATCCAGCCGGGCTCGTAATGCTGCTGCCGGCGGCAATTTCTACGCTGTTTGAGAAGTGAGCATCGGCAGTTCGCAGAAATTGCCCTCGCAGTAAGGCTACACGAGATGGAACAGCACCACTTTTCGTAGCGACTGCCTACATCCTTGTAGTAGTTTAGGCGGGACGGATAGACCATGTCCTCCCCTCTTACTAGCCACACCGCTTCGGTCGAGCAACTGCGCAAGTTCGCGGCTGGAGGGTATCTCTATGCCATTCTCGATGCCTATCAGGCGCCTGCAGTACCGCCCAAAGTCCAGGAATTAGGTAAAGAGCGAGCCCTCTCCCTATTCGTGGGAACCGCAGAACAGAAATATTGGGAATTGGCTCCTTACCTCATTGCGGTGGAAGAAGCGACGCTCGATTGGATTGTGCAAGATCTGGGAAGCCAACCTTGGGGTGTGTTCGCACTCTCCAAGTCCGGCCTGGAGACCTTGCGCACCCATTTCCGCCGGTTCCTCATTGTGCAACTTCCTGACGGGGAACGTTGGTATTTTCGTTACTACGACCCGCGTATCCTGACAATTTACCTTTCCAAGTGCCTGCCTCATGAACTAGAGATTTTTTATGGCCCCATCCGCGGCTTTGCCATCCCGGATGTGGATACTGGGGACATATCTTTGTTCTATATGACCGAGGGGCCCCGAATCGAAAACATATCGCCGCCCCCCCTGTGGCAGGTCCGTCCCGAGCAGCTTGAGGCTTTGCAACAGGCCTCGCAAGGAGATCTCGAAGCCAACATCATCGGTCAGCTAAGAAGCGTTTTGCCCGAGCAGTACCGGCGCTTGTCGGACCAGGATATGCGCAAAGCCGTCCGTTACGGCCTTGAGCGTGCCAAAAGTCACCGAATAACCAAGGAAACGGATGTGGCACGCTACATCGGCCTTATGTTTGCTTTCGGGGCTGATTTTGACCGCGACCCTGCCTTGCCTTGGGCCGCGGCCATCCTGGTTGATCCTGGCCTGCCGGACCCGATCGCCAAGCTTGACCGTTTATGGCAGGCGGGTGAGAAGGTTATCGCACAAGCCCGGGCAATCCGAACCGGTGCCTCATAATCCATTCTCGGACGTGTGTCCCGCTAGGTCTGCAAGAAACAGATGATGGAGTAGCGCGTTTTGGGTCCTTAGTTTGCAAGGTGCCCTTTGCCGTTCGTAAATTGCGATAAAAAGGGCTTACTTTTCTCCAGAAAACCGCTAATATTTAACCCCTTCCCCCAGGGTGGGGTTCATGCAGGCTCCTGTTCCACTGCACAAGTTAGCAGGGCGTTACGAGATCAAAGAGATTCTCGGCCAGGGTGGTATGGGCTTGGTCTATCGTGCGCGCGACGTGCTCATTCGGCGTGACGTCGCCCTGAAAACCTTGCGCGACATTCCTGAATCCACATCGCTGCAACTCTTCTACAAGGAGTGCGATGTGCTCGCCTCCATGAGCCATCCCAACATTGTGGAAATCTTCGACATCGGGGAATTCGAAGAGGACGGCGAGAAGAAGCCCTACTTCGTAATGCCCCTGTTGCCGGGCAAAACTCTAGATAATCTGATCAAAACTGCCAGTCATCGCCTGACACTGGAGCGCGCGGTCGACATTATTTCGCAGGTTTGTCGGGGACTGCAGGCGGCCCATGAACGCGGCCTGGTGCATCGCGACCTAAAACCCAGCAACATCTTCGTAATGGAAGATGACTCGGTAAAAATCATCGATTTCGGCGTTGCTCACATGAGCGACGCGCATTCCACAATGGGGCAGAAGGGCACGCTGCTCTACATGTCTCCCGAGCAGATTGAGATGAAACCCCTCTCCGCCTTGTCGGACATTTTTTCTCTGAGCGTGGTCTGCTACGAAGCTCTGACCGGCCGGCAACCTTTCCGCCGGGCTCGGGAAGAAGACATCGTCGACGCAATTCTCCACCAGGTGCCACCGCCGGCAAGCGATCTAAACCCGGCAGTCGGCCAAGCTATCAGCCGAGTGATTCACAAAGGAATGGCTAAACAGCCTTGGCATCGTTTCTCCACGGCGCGTGATTTCGGAGATACGATCAACAAAGCACTGCGCAATGAACCAATTGAGTTCTTCGATTCGTCGCGCCTGCGTCCCAGGCTGCTGCGTTGCACCAAGGCGCTGGAAGAAGGCGACTACCAGTTTGCGGGAGAGATTCTTAGCGAGATGGAAGCCGAAGGCCACATTGACACGGACATCGGCTTACTGCGCTCGCAGCTAGACAAGTCAGTGCGCCAGAAGACCATCGCTCAGTTGATGGAAAGCGCCCGTACCCGCTACGAAGAGCAAGAAGATCCTCTCGCGCTACAGAAACTCCAGGAAGTCCTGCAACTGGATCCGCAGAATGTGGCGGCGCTTTCTCTCAAAAACAAAATTGAGAATCGGAGAAGTGAGCGCCAGATCGAAAACTGGTACCGGCTCGCCCGGCAGCATATCGACAATCACGCTTACACTCACGCCCGCGAGGCCTTGCAAAATGTTCTTCAACTTAAGCCGCAGGAATCGCGCGCCGTGCAGTTGCTCAGCGAAATTGACCGAGAGGAGGAGGAATACAACAAGCTACGCCAGGAGAAGGCTCAACTGCATCGCGCAGCTATGGAAGCCTGGCAACGAGGCGAGGTCAGCACTGCACTGACTAAACTGGCGCTGGTTCTCGAACTGGATCGCCGCGCTCCCGAGTCGTCCAGCCCTGAGCGCACTGCCACCTACCAGACCTTCTATAACAAGGTGCGGTCAGAGCACGACGCCATCAATAACGCCTATGCCGAAGCGCGCAAGCATCTCGCCGAGCAGAATTTCGCCAAATCCTTGGCTCTGTGCGATAGCTTCCTGGAAAAGTATCCCAACCACGCTCTCTTTCAGTCTATGAAATTCGACATCGGCGAGCAGCAGCGCCAGCAACTCTCCGCCTTCATAGCCTCGGTGGATCGCAGTGTGGATGCTGAGCCTGACCTCAATAAGAAGGTCAACATCCTCCAGGACGCACTGGCCAGGTGCCCAGGAGAAACGCATTTCGAGCGGGCATTGCGAACCGTGCAGGACAAACGCGACCTGGTGAACTCTATCGTGTCTCGCGCCCACACGCACGAGGAACAGACCCTGTTTGCGGACGCGCTCAATGATTGGGAAATCCTCAGCAACATTTACAGCCAGTATCCCGGTTTGAAATTTGAGATCGAGCGCCTGCAGAAGCGGCGCGAGCAGCAATCCAGGGCAGAAGCCAAAGGCCAGTTTACCGAGCAAATCGACCGCTGCATGCAATCCAGCCACTACGCGCGCGCTTTGGAACTGCTGCAAAAAGCGCAACTCGAATTTCCGGGAGACTCAGAGCTGGAGGAAATGCAGAAGCTTGCCCAAGCCGGGCTCGAGAAGGCAGACCAGGCGCAACGACTAATGACGGATGGGCAGGAGTTGTGCGCTCAGCATCGCTTCGAAGAAGGGTTGAAGCTGCTCGAGACGGCATTCCATATCGATGAACACAATCCGGTGACCCGGAGTGTGCTGTGCAATGCCTTGCTGGAACAGGCCCGCACGCTGGTGGATACGAACTGGAAATCAGCGGAGGATCTTACGTTGCGTGCGCTGGATTTAAATCCTGCACACCCGCAGGCCAAGAGCATGCGCACTCTTGTGCAGGATCGCAAGCGGGAGCAGTTCGTGAATGAGTGCGTGTCGCAAGCGCGCAGGCTGCAAGCTGCAGCCGATGTGGCGGGCGCGTTAGCCAAAGTCGAGGATGGCCTTCTGGCTTATCCCAGCGAATTCAGGCTGGTGCAGATGCACGAGATTCTGCAGCGCGAAATGGCGCAGACCCAGCATCGCCAGGAGCGGCGCAAAGATCTTGATGACATCCGGCGCTTGCAGCGGGATGCGGAGGGTGCGAGTGATCCCTCACTGACGGCCAATTTCGGCCGACGCGCACAAACGCTGGCAGGAAAGTACCCTCAAGACGATGAGTTCGAGTCGATAGGCAGGGAAGCGGCGTCCCGCACCGCGATCTTTGACGGGGGTGCCACTATGCTTTTTTCGCCTGGCGCCGGGGTACAGGATCGTCCTGCAGCGCCGCCCCTTTCATCAGGCGCAAAACCGGCTCCCGCGCGCGGGACAAAAGCTACGCCGCCATCTTCGCGGGTGACGGCTCCTCGACCAGTAAAACGTCCGGTTGAAAAGCGTCCGCCGGTTTGGGCGGGAGCGGTTGCCTCAATCCGTAATTTCACAAGACGGATCAGCCTGCCGCAAGTAAATCTCCATGCGTTGGCGGAACTTCCTCTTCTGGAATCTCCGCTGCTCAAATCTCCCAAAGTTCTTGGCGCTGCCGGCGGGGCATTGGTTTTCCTTGCATTGATGGCGCTTGTGATCCCAAGGATTATCCATCCGCCCAAGCCGGCCCACCCGGTCGTAGTCGTACCCGTTCACGTGCGCACCATTCCGGCAGGCGCAGCCATCCTCATCAATGATGAAGTGCGCGGCTCTTCCGAAGCGGACTTGCAGTTGGCCCCGGGCACCTACACCGTCACAACCCAGATGGATGGCTACCAGCCCGCTCCGAGCGCGCTCGAAGTTCGGCCCGGTTCCCCGGTATCCCTGGACATAACGCTACTTCCAACTCCCTTGACGCTTCGCGTAACAACCGATGTCGCTGGGGGAAAGGCGTGGCTGGATGATCAGCCCGCCGGGGATGTGAATGAAGGTCAACTAACGGTTCCGAACGTGGCTCCGGGCTTGCACAAACTCAGGTTCTCCAAGGACAAGCAGGGAGCTTCTTTTGCCTTCGAGATCGCGCAAGGCGCTTTGCCGGTCGTCGGCGACAGGACTTCGACGAGCGGGTTGCATGTTGTCGTAGTCAGCGCCTTAGGGCATAGCTTGAAGGTGTACAACAGCTTTGGGCGCGCGCAATTGAGTGTTGATGGGCAGTCTGCCATAGAGTTAGATCCAGCAGGGGCGGAACTGCAAGGCATCGCTCCGGGCGCTCATCAACTTTTAGTCACGCAGGGAAGCGATCACCATGCGGTGGACGTCGAACTTGGGCCTGCGCCTTCGCTCAGCGCTTTTCTGCAGTCTGACCAGGATATTGGCACGCTGCTGATCCTTACCGGCGAAGATAAAGTCAAAGTATTCCTCGACGGCAAATTGCAGAAGCGCACCACGGAAGCTGGCCAGTTGCGTATTGCAAACCTTGAACCTCGGCAGTATGTCGTGCGCGTGGCAAAGGATGGATTTCAAGACCTAGCGGAGCAGAAAATCGATGTGCGAAAGGCCGAGCAGGCGCGGCTGAAGTTCGTAATGGTAGCAATGGCGCGCCTGGCCACCCTCGCGCTCCAAGGCGGCATTCCGGGCACTCAAATCCTTCTTGATCACGCGGCTGTAGGCACCGTCCAGCCTGACGGGTCATTCCACTACTCCGCGGTTTCCCCGGGCGATCACCTGATCGAATTACGTAAGGAGCATTACAAACCACGCCAGATTCAAAAACGCTTTTCCTCCAGCGCGACAATTGCTCTGGGCCCGGCAGAGATGATGCTTGAGGCCATGCCGGGCGAGTTACACATCACCTTTTCACCGCCGGATGCGGACGTAACTTTGACCGGCAACAGTCAACCGCCCGCGCACATAAAGAACGGCACAACGGTGACTTTGCCCGGAGGATCATACTCGTTGACCGCGCGTACTCCGGACGGCTTGGTCCGCTCATCTGTCGTTCAGGTGGTTAGTGGGGAGAGCAGGTCGTTTGACCTCGCGCTCGCTCCCGGAGGAATGCGCGATTGGGAGCAGCCGGAAAGTTGGACTCAAGAAAAAGATTCTTATGTACACCGTGGCGGGAACTTTGTGCTGTTCCGCACCTCTCCGACCTCGGGCACCTTCAGTTTCTCTGCATTGTTGCAAAAAGGACACCGGCTGCAGTGGGTGCTTCATTATGCCGACGACAAGAATTACATTTTGTTCTCTATGGATGAAAACTTTTTCTATAGAGCCCTGGTGCGCAACGGACAGCAGACGGAAACTGCCCAGTATCCTCACAAAACCGATAAGAAACAGTTCCGTACTTTACAGATTCGGGTGTCCGGAAATGAAATCGTGCACGAAATCAGGGAAGGGAACAGCTGGGTAAATTTAGACACTTGGAGCCAGCCAGGGACAGACTTGTCGGCGGGAAAGTTTGGATTCTACATTCCGGGGAAAGACCAAGTGGCGCTCTCCAACTTCCGACATTACGCAGAGCTAAAAGCTAATTAAAGCCTGCTCAGCTATAGGTGGACAGGAACGCATCAGGAGTTGTAATATCCTCTCCCCCGAAAGAAAAGATTGGGCTGGGAACCCCTGCCAGCCCTGGCGTGGAGGGAATCATATGAAATCTTACGACCCCTACCCGTCGCAGCAGTTCAAAAGACGTCCAGGTATTTCCTCCGCACGGACGAACTCGCGGCATTGGGTAACGGCATTGTTGTTGTTCTTGGTGGCTTGTTACGGTTGTGGCAAGAAGCCGGAAGTTGCAAAAGCGCCGCCGGCGCCTCCTCCGCCTGCTCCGGTTGTCTCGATTACTGCGAATCCGTCCACGCTGCAGGCTGGACAGCCGGTGATCGTTACCTGGGAGACGCAGAATGCCACCGAGGTGCGCATTGATCCTTTTGGCCCCGTCGACTTGAGCGGATCGAAAAGCGTGACTCCCGCACAATCGATGACCTATCACCTTGTGGCGAAGGGTCCCGGAGGAACGCAGGAAATGGCGGCACGAGTGACCGTAATGCCTGCGTCTGCATCAGCGCCTGCGCCCACGGGGGAAGAGGAGCAGTTGTTCGCCAGCGGCGGAGGGCGGCAGGATGTCTTCTTCGATCTTGACACCTTCGAGATTCGTTCCGACCAGCAGGACACCATTCAGCACGACGCCGCGTTTCTCCAGCAGCATCCCGATCTTCAGATTCTGGTTGAAGGTCATTGTGATGAACTGGGTTCTGCAGAATACAACCTGGCATTGGGCGAAAGTCGCGCCAATCAGGTGAGGAGCGCACTGGTTCAGGCAGGGATCGACTCCAGCCGTATCGACACTATGAGCTATGGGAAAGAACGGCCGTTCTGCAAGGAATCGAGCGAGGATTGCTGGAAGCAAAACCGTCGAGCTCACATAGTAGCCAAAGCTGAACCCCACTGAACTCGCAGAACACGGACTCCTCTGATGATTGTTTCGTCCCTATTACGGATTATGCGGCGCAATCTCGCCGTTACCGTGTTACTGGGAATCGCAACGGTTCCGCTCGCCCGTCCCACCCCAGCGCTTGGCTATCAGAATGCCCAGAACGAACAAGAGGACCTCTTCAATCAGGCGCTACAAGCCTATAACCAGAACCGGCTTTCTGATGCCCGTACTCTCTTCGAGCGGGTCCGCGGGGTTCATGGTGAGGAGGCGAACAAGTATGTCGTCAAGATCAAGGCCTACATTGATGCCATGCAGGTAGCTGACAGCATCGTGCGCCGGAGCCCCGACGAACTGGACGCGGAAAATCTTGATTTCGCGATCAAGGAATACCAAGAGGCGATCTCGATCAAGGGCGATGGTCCTTGGAATCCGCAACAGAAACTCGAGAAAGCCAATGCTCTGCGAGCCAAGGCTGTGCAGCACAGCCGCTCCATTGCCGAGAACCGCGACAAGGAGTTTTGTCAGANNCCGCCACTACAAACAAGCCGAACTCTTCAGTTGCCCGCTGGCGAACGACAATCCGGCGTATCTGTGTGGTGGAGACGAAGCGGTTCACATGTGCCAGGAGATGCGTGACTTGGCAAAATTGAATCAGGGAAAGGAAGAACCCGCGGGACCCGAAACAGATCCGAAACCAACGACCGACAGGGGGACAGCGGTCGATAAAGCGAAGAGTGCTTACGATAACAATGATTTCAAGCGAGCCCGCGCACTGTTCCAACATGTAAGCTCAGAAGACAAGCCTATAGCTGCCGAGTACGTTGACAAAATGGATCGATACGAGACTGCGATGCAGCAAGCGGAGAAGGCCAGCCGCGAACTGAAATATCAGGAAGCGCGCGCGGCTTACCAGGATGCAGCCACGATTAAACAGGATGGCCCCGGCGGTCCGGCGCAACGAGCGCCGCTGATGAATTTGCAGCAGGGGATTGACGAGTTCTACTCCGGCAATTACTCGCAAGCCGACCAGCAGCTGGAAGCTTATGCGAACGAAAGCAGCGAACGTGCTGAACTCGCGCGCTTCTATCTTGGCGCCAGCAAGCTGGCGAGATTTTTCGTTGACGGCGCGCGCGATGGAGCCTTGCGGGAGCAAGCTCTGAACGATCTTCGTGTAGCTAAGAAAGCAGGGTTTCAGCCCAACTTGCAGGAAGTGTCGCCAAAGATTCTGAAGGCCTACGAAGAGCTCTCCTTTTAAAGGCGGGAGCGACGAGTTGCGGATTTTGCCTATTGGCGGGTGATCAGCCGTCCCACGTCCGGCCTGTGGAAGACCACAAAATAAGATTGACCGCCCTGCGCCGGAACTTCTATATCCACCACTTTCTTTTCGCCCTTCGGACCCTCCACTTTCACCCTGTACTGACCTGCCGGAAGTTCCAATCGTAGCGGAGTTTGATCGTTCACGGTCTTCACCCGGTCGCCCTTCAGCGTGACCACGTCGGTAACTGTTCCCCAAGGTTCAGCGTTGATTACGGCATAAGTGGCCTCGGCAGTCGTACCAGAGTCCAAAGCGCGCGGGTTATTTTGTTGTACGTGAGAATTGCCTCCGGAGTTTGGCTTGGGCCAGAAAACTATATAGGAAACCACAACAAGAACCAGCACCGCCGCAGCGATCCAGATTCCCGGTCGGACCCAGGTGGAACGTGATGGCAGAAATTCCTTAAGGTCCTCGGGAATCCCACCGCTATGTTCCGGCAAGTGAAGGTTCGAGCCTCGCATTTCCGGCGGGATTATGTCATCGGTCGCGTGTTGGTTTCCAAACAGAAGAGTCGCCTGGGGCGTCCGCGCTTGCGAGTCCGGCGTGACGTTCACAGAAGCCGTGCTGTCCTCGCCTGGACCCCGGCCGGAGTCCTGCGGAACACCTTGGCTGGCGCCCAGCTTCCGTTCGACCTCCTCCCGGAGTGCCTCCCATTGCGACCGCAGATCGCGGGAGACCTGAGGGACCTCGCGACTAGCCTTTTGCAGCGCCTCCTGGGCTTCCTGTTTTTGATCCAAAAATAGATGCATGCGCGCATCAGCCAAAGCTTTTTCCACCGAGTTGGTAGCGCGTACGACTTGCATCTGGGCAGCTTTCTGCTGCCGCGTGCGCTCCTCGATTTCTTTTGCGATGCTTGCCGCCAGTTTCCGCCCCTGTGGATTTTCAGCGTCCACCTCGAGCGCCTCACCAATGGCTTTTCTTGCCTCGTCAAGGCTCCCCTTTTTCAAAGCGAGCTCTGCGCGATGCAGTGCGTCCTCATAACGTGCGTTTTCTTCTTGCGCACGTTGTATAGCGGCTCGAAGGTCTTGCAGTTCGGCGTTCGTCGCCTCCAGCTCCAATCCTCGCTGCACATGTTCCAGAGCCGAATCGTAATGCTTGTAAGTCAGCGCTTCCTCAGCCTGAGCCAGCGTCTGCTTCACCTGCTGGTGCCTTCTCTGCTGTTCCAGGCCCTGCTGCATCTCGCGCAGAAGCATGTTGGCTGCACTGTTTTGCGAGTCGACGCGTAGCACCTGCAGAAGTTGCTCCCGCGCACTAGTGAATTCCTTGCGTTCGATCGCGTCCGCAGCTTTCTGCAGGTAATCATCAACCCGTTCGTGCGTCAGTCCCTGCTGCAGTCGGGCAAGATCAAAAGCTAAGTCTTCGGCGCAGGAGTAGCGCTGCTCACGATCTTTCGCCAGAGCCTTCTGGCTTATGGTTTCCAGTTCCGGCGGATAGAGCTTCATGAATTTACTGAGCAAAGGCGGCGGCTCGTGGACAATTTTCATCAGCGTTGAACCGGTATCGTTTCCCTGGAAAGGCAGCGCCCCGGTCAGCAACTGGAAGAGAACCACACCGGCGGAGTACACGTCGGTTCTCAGGTCGACTTCCAGGTTGCCATTGAGCTGTTCGGGAGACATGTAGTAGATACTGCCCATCACCTGTCCCGTACGAGTCAGGCGGTTTCCCCCGACATGGGCGATACCAAAATCCACGATCTTCGCGGTGCCGTTTTTGAGGACGACAATATTGGCGGGCTTGACGTCGCGATGTACCACGCCGCGCTGATGGGCAAAGCCGAGGCCGTTGCAGACCTGCACCATGATGCCCAATTTCTCCCCTAGAGGAAGCTGTCGGCGCGAAGCGATGATCTCATCCAGGCTTTCGCCTTCAAGGTACTCCATCACCAGAAAGGGAAAACCGTCCTGCTCGCCGAACTCGTAGACGGTAACGATGTTTTGATGTTGCAGGCCGCCGGTGTACCTGGCCTCACGATAGAACCTTGCCAGCAATTCCTGGTCTTCTCCGAAAGCGCTGGTGAGGACTTTTAGGGCTACAGGGCGGCCGATCTGAGGATCCATGGCGCGGTACACCACACCCATACCGCCTCTGCCGATGACACCCACGATGTCGTATTTTCCGATGCGCGCAGGTTTGGCTAATGGCGAGCCCATAGGCGTGAACTCAGGATGCAAGCCCGATAGGTTCGGCCAGAAGTTAGTCCGCGGGAGTCCTGGGCTTGCAAGTCCTCTCGAAAGTTCTAACAGCCTAGCAGAAACCGTCAGGAATGCAAGGGTGAGAGTGCGTCAGCAGCGTCCTAATCTCCGCTCAGCGAGGCTGACCACAAAGGAGGCAAAGTGTTCGCAAAGATCGCGAAGCGATAAGTGTTTCAGGCTGCTTTTCCCGGGCGGATAGTCTACCCAAGGCGCGATTTGTGAGCTATTATGGCACGCTCATTCAGTCTCCCAGTACCTTCGACACCTGGGATCCAGTGCGGGTCTTGATGCCGCCTTCCGGTCGCACTGAAGGGCGGCGTCACTTCAGCGGAGTGCGTTGCGGTACCTCATGCAAATGCAGGGCTTCTTCCGGATTGCCACCACACTCGCCTTCTTAGCGGCTCTGACCACGCTGGGAGAGGCCGCGGATAGAGAAACAATCCAGCTACAAACCCAAGTGCAGGGTGTGCAAGACCAATTGTCCCGCCTGCAGCGGTCGCTCGACGAAAATATCGGGATCATTTCTGAGCAGATGAACCACAATTCGGAAAAAGTTCGCAAGCTGCAGGCTAGTGTGGACGCGATGCGTCGCCAGTTGGAAGAACGGAATAAACTCGCGAATACGCACGTCGACGACATGAGCTCGCAAGTGAAAGCCTTGCAAAACGCCATTGGCGAATTGAGAGCTCGTCTCGAGATTGCAATGTCGCCACCGGCATCGCAAACGCCAGTTCAGAGTCAATCTGCTTCGAAGGCGGCAGAAAGCCCGGCACAACAGCCAGGCGTTCCTCAACCGCAGCCGGCACCGGTATCCCCGGAAAAGCCGTTACCGGCTTCACCACATCAGTCGGCGGCGAATGCGCAACCACAGCAGCCTCCGCCGCCGCCCGCGCTGGCCCCCGGCAACAGTCCGCCGCCACTTTCCGGCGCGGACTTGTATGAAGCTGCCATGCACCATTACGCCTCCAAAGATTTCGAAGCCGCCGAAAACGAATTCACCAAGTTTTTGAAGAGCGATCGCCAATCTGAAAAAGCGATCAGTGCGCAGTTCTACCTTGCAGAAATTGAATACCAGCAGCAGGATTTCGAGGGCGCACTCGACGACTACACCGAAGTGGCACCGCGGCTTTCCAATCCATCGCAAGCTGCCACAGCACAATACAAAAAGGCGCTCTGTCTGCTGGAAGTGGAGCGACAGGACGAAGCCATTCGCGAACTGCAGGCGCTTATGGAGCGTTATCCTCGCTCACCAGAGGCGGCGTACGCTTCGAGGAAGCTCCGTTCCTTGCAATCTAAACAGGGCGGCGGGGCACGACGGTAGCCTTTGGGCCTCCGCTTGCCTGTTTTTCTAAATGGCTTTCCACGTACGGCGCATGCTTGCGACTCATGCGTGTAATTAGTTCACAATCCCATTAAGCCTTTGCGGGAATTTCGTCCTAGGGGCTTCCCCTTATACTGTGGCAAATCGCAAGAAATCGTAAAGGCAAATCGTGCGGGGGGGAACCTAAACCTTGAGGATACACGGACTGATTCATTAGAGAACTCGCCATCTTTCGGATGCCAACAGCGCCCATTCTTCGCCTCATCCGCGTGTTTTCATGCTGGCTCGCGCCCGTCTTCACTTGAAAACCGAATGCTGATTCCCGGAAGGTGCAAGGCTTGAGCCTCGCCGCTCGAAGCAAGGGCAGCCAGCACTTGTGCAAAACTTTGTTTATCCGTCACCGCGCCCAAAAGGCCGTAGTGGCATTGTGAGTGCTATGGAATTCAATAGACGCGAGATGGATCGCTTGACTGTAAACCGTATGAAACACTTCAACTCGGTTTCCTATTCTAAGGGGGATATATACATGAAAGATGCCGGTGTTCAGTTGGCACGCCGTGAACAACAGATTGTGGATCTATTGATCCAAGGCTGCGACAACGCCGAAATTTCCAAGCAGTTGAACATGGCTAAACGGACGGTGAAAGCTCATTTCAACCGTCTTTTCCTGCGGTATGGCATCACCAGCGGAATTAAGCGAGTGAAACTCGCCACCCTTCTCTATCGGAGGCAGCTATGTTTGCAGACGAACGCTACGGAACACGCATCCCCAGCGAACGGGAATATCGCATCATCGAACTCGTTGCCCAAGGACTCAAGAATTGCGAGGTCGCGGATGCCATTGGAACCACGGAGCACGTTGTCAAAAACTATCTTCGCGTCATCTACGACAAACTCGGACTTTGGAACCGAGTCGAACTCGCCCTCTGGTACGAGGCGCGCCAGCACGAAAAGACCTTTAACGCATGTGATGGAAGTCTGGGAACGTAGCGTTCTCGGCCTTAGGCAAGCCCTTCTGCCTGCTCGTTCCGCGCGGCCAAGTAACGTTGGTTGATGATTTTCCAAACTGAACTACCGGAATAAAAGAAAGTAAGGTAGGTCTACTTGCAGCCGGACGACTGAAGATTCCTCAGCCGCTGTCCGGCTTCGGCGGAACCTTTCTTGGCGGCTGCGACCAGTAGAACTTGGGCCTGGTCGCAGCTTTTTGCTACCCCATCGCCCCGTGTATAAAGATCCGCAAGCACAACCAAAGCCGCGCTGTTGTGCTTGGACACAGATTTCCAGAGCCATTTCGCCGCCTCGCTTGTATCCCGCGCACGGGCACCCCCTTGTAAAAAAGTTGTCGCAATCGCCAGTTCTCGCGTGCCGGTGTCGCTCGATATTGGCTGCACCAGTTCCCCTCGGCGGGGCGAGGTGCTCGTGATGGGTTCAGGCGTTCGGCGGGAATCATTGATTAGCGCGCTCCTCGCGTCCGACGCCGGTGTTTTTTCTGCAGAAGGAGGCTTTGCCAATTCCGATTCAGATGGCGAACCGATAGAAGGCACCGACGCCTGATTCGTTTCGTTCGACTTTCCTTCCGGCTCTGGCGCGTGGCGCGCGGCCGTGCTCGAAACCCTCACCGCTGGACCTTGATAAGATGGGGCACTGGCTCTGCTTCGCCATTCGTAGTAAAAAAATCCGACCAACGCAATAACCAAAAAAACCGCGACAAGCGTCCGGAGCGGATGTTGCTTCTCGTCATAGCTGCCGAAACTCGTCAGAGTTTTTTCCCGCAGCCATTCCAGATCCGATTCTTCGGTCTCTGTCATTCTGCTAGTGGGGGATTGCGGGGGCAAAAGCACGCCATGATCGTTAAGCGGTAGCTCTTGTGGAACCGATGCCTCCCGTCGGGGCGCGCTCCCCTTCAGCGCAGCGCCGCAATAACCGCAAAACAACTGATCCAGCGTATTGTTGTGCCCGCAGCTCGAACAAACCGACGGACTGCGGAACGAGGGAACGTCGGCTATCGGCTCCGGGATTCCTACGGAGTCCGGCTTTGTCTCAACTGGCAACTTCGCCGATTTGCCATTTCCGTCACCCGCGCCTTGCAGTTCGCGCAGAAGGTCCACCACTGCTTGTTCACGCTTTTCCGGGGGACTGGTGTAGTACACCTCCGCCCATTTGCCCAGGTTACGACTCAGGGTGGCGTTCACCATGGGGTTCAAGTCCGGATTTGGTATCTGAGCGCCCGACTCCTTTTCAGGAAGGCCGGGCGATTCTGATCTCTGGGCTGACATGTCGCTTCGCATCATTCCACTCCCACGGGTATGCCGCTGTCAATTGCGCGAATGACGGTTAGATTCAGAGTAGAAGAAAAAGGCTGGATCAACCGATTAAATGTAGGTTGGAAAAGCGATTAACCAAACAACTTAGTCGCAAGCTTTGCGATACGCCGGTTCGAACTGGTCCAGTTGAGCGTCTCGCTGGCTGGTGAACTTGCCTTTCGGGGTCTTTCCATAGAGGTCCGCGCCCGGGCAGTAGTAAAGCGCGGTATGTAAGTCTACCCAAACCTGCGTCGACGGGTTGCCACTGTAGACGGGTGCTGGAGGGGCTTCGGCGAGCCCCACTGCCACGAGCATTTTCTCGAACAAAGTCAACTGCGGCTCAGGTGGTTTGCGCCGAGGAGAGGTCGTAGTAACCGCATTGCCAGAAGATGTTGCCGCTCTGGCTGACCCCGCTGCGGGGTTTGGCTGCTTCGACCAGACTAGCCAGCCTATTGCCACAATCACCACGACCGAGGCAACCGCGAGGTAAATGTCGGCACGCCGCTTCCTCGACCAATACTTCCAGGCACCAGCAGGATGACGCTGCAGATCCAGCCACTCCTTTGCTTTGGCGGCCGAACTCCAAGGGTGCTTTGTCAAGCCCGTCGCTGGAGCGCCGGCAGTGCCGTCGACTCCCGACCCGTCCTCAGTGACTGAGGATTCGTCTTCTAACACTGTTTGAGCGGCAACCCGGGCGGGTTCCGCCAGCAAATCGGAGTCGTGCGCCATCCACGAACTGGCGGCGGATTGAGCGCTCGCAAACGAGTGCCTATCGGTCGGCGGGGGCAAAACCGTGTCTCTTCCGGACGGCGTTCTGACTTCCTCGCGGGCTTGGCTCATGTGCCACATGGAAGCGTATTTGCTCTGGATATCGCCACGCGGCGGCGAAGGCCGTTCCGTGCCACACTGTCCACAAAAAAGCACATCTGCTTCCAGTTGGTTCCCACACTCCATGCAAGCTATTTCCTCGCTCACTCGCTTTGCAACCGGCGCAGCTGCAGCCGATCCGTTCTTCCCGGCTGTGCTTTTGGGTTCAGTGGCGAGTCGTTGCAGTTCTGGTTCCAATTTCGTCAAGGCATCCAGCATGGTGGAGCGCTCAGTCGCTAGAGCTTGCTTCCACTCTGCTTCAGCCGCTCGCGCCTTGGATTCTGTGACCAGTCCTGCCATGAGTTGAGCGGTACGGATGTCGTTTTCCTGAAAGGCGTTCGCCGCGGAAAACTGGAGTTCGATGGAGCCCACGATCTTTCCTTCGTAGAAAATCGGAACCGCAATGAGCGCCTTGATCCCATATCTGACGCAAAGAGCAGGATCCAGTGCGGAATCACGATTCACGTCCGGACAATGCACACTCTCGCCTTGGCTCAGGCAGTGAGCCGACAGGCACGAATCGCTGTCGATGCGGGTGCCGATTCGACCCTTAGCGCTCCCGCTAGCAGCGCGGTAAACCAAGTGGTTCTGTTCCAGCAACCCGATTGCAGCCCCGGCAGCACGCGTGATGTGCCGGGCTCGGTCAGCGATCAAATGCAACGTGTCCTGCAAATCCATGTGTGACATCTGGATCTGCTGCTGAGTGGCTACGATCTCCGCCAGGGTCTGGGTGTAGTCCGATGCTGCGGATTCACCCAGTTCCGGGTGATCGAAAGTTTCTTCAGGTTGCGACTGGGGTTTTGCAGTTGAACTGCGACCTATTCGTGCATTCGCGGTGAGCAACT
>QIAS01000018.1:17816-18377 GCA_003225615.1 Acidobacteriota bacterium
GCATCGAGGAGCGGCTTACCATTAATTGTGGACGTTTCTTTCACGGCGTCGAGGTGACATGCTCCTGCTGCGCAGCACAGGAAATCGAATGCCTTGTTTTAGTGCAATCGGCCATCCAAAGAGGGGGAGTTGCAAGGCCTATACTTTGTGATTCTAACAGCCCGCGCAACCCCCCGGGCGGCTAGTTCTTAGGGGGCGGCCCCAAGTCAAGGAAAGCAGCTTTTGTTTCAATAACTTATCTGTTCGGGCCTACGGCTTCGTACACCACCATCCGGGCTACGGGATGGCCGTTGGCCCACTCTTCAGGAGCGTAGACTCGATGAGACTCGGTGTCGAGTGCAAGACTATGCACTTTGTTTTGGACAGGAAAGTCTTCAACTTTTCGGTAATGATCGGCGTCTTCCTGCTGAAAAATTGATATGGCGCCACTGTAGCACGCCGCGTAGATGCGCTTTAATCCCGAATCAAACTTGATGACGTCCGGGTCGGGCGCCATGGGCAAGTAGACGATGGGTTGGTGCTTGTCGAGATCGAAAACCGTCATCAAGTTGTTCTCTTCAC
>QIAS01000018.1:18529-23545 GCA_003225615.1 Acidobacteriota bacterium
AGACCTTGCGCGCGACCGGGTCATACTGAGGCATCCCGGTTTCGCTGTCGAATTTGAGGTTCTTGATGATCTTGTCCTGAGTTACATCCACCACCGCCTCCACTTTGCCGCGTTCGTCAGACACATACAACTTGTGAAAGGGCGCTGCGTAGGCGCTGCCGTCGGGTTTGTCCGCCGTGGACAGCTTGCGGATGATCTTCATCTGCTTCAAATCGATCACGCCGATCTTATTTTCGTGCCAGTCTGAGGTGTAGACCTTCTTCAAATCCGGCACGTACTCCACGCCTTCCACTCCGGGTACGTCGGGAATGACTTTCACCACCTGGTTGCTTTTTAAATCGATGACATAGAGGATGCCGGCACCGAGATGGGCTGAGAGCAGATAGTGGTCATCGTAGTCGATGGTGAGATAGTCAAAGCGTTTACCGGGGGGACCGGGCAGGTCAATAACGTCAATTTGTCTTAGACTCTGTGCCCACGCAAAGGCGGCCAGCAATAGAACTGCTGCGAAACGAAACCCCAGATCTCTGCAAGTGTCAAGAAAAGTCATCATCACCGGGTCTCACCGAACGGGTTCCAGTTCCTGTTGCGTCGCCTCTTCGCGGCTTAAGTAGAACTGTACTGCTGGCGTAATGATCAACGACAGGACCATCGAGATTAGAATGCCGCCGATCACCCCAATCGCCAGCGGCTGCAGCATCTGAGACCCCGCACCCAGCGCGAAAGCCAGGGGAAGCATGCCCGCAACCGTGGCGAGTGCCGTCATGACAATGGGCCGCAAACGCCGGCGGCTTGCCTGCAGCATGGCATCTTCACTTGAGAAGCCCAGATTGCGGAACTTCTGGTCAGCATCGAGCAGCAGAATTCCATTCTTGGCTACGATGCCGATCACCATGATCATCCCTATGAACGACGAGATATTAAAAGTAGTTCGCGTGACGATGAGCGCGATAAGCACCCCAGATGTGGAGAGCAGGGCAGAAGCCAGAATGGCCACGGGCGCGGCGAAAGTGCGGAACTCGAACAACAGGACGATGAACACCAGCAGAATGGCCAGGATTGTCACCATCCTCAGATCGCGGAACGACTTCTGCTGTTCCTCGTACTTCCCGCCGTATTCCACACGGATAGTGGAAGGCAGGTGCATCGCGCTGACGGTTTTCTTTACCGCATCCATGGCGGTGCCGAGGTCTATGCCTTCGAGGCGAGCCGTTACCGCGACATCGCGCTGCAAATTCTCGCGGCGCACTTCGTTTTGCCCCGGTAACTCGGTAACCGTAGCCAGCGTGCCCAAGGTCGCAGTCTTTCCACTGCTGCTGGTGAGCAGCGTGTTGCTCATGGCTTCCAGAGAAGCTCGGTTCGCAGCCGGGAAGCGCACGCGCAGGGTATAAGGGCGGTCATTGGCTACCACCGGCGTGGGCGCTGGTTCACCTTCTACAATGGCAGCGGCATCGGTGGCGACCTCCTCCGGAGTGAAGCCGGCTCGCGCTGCCACCACTGGATTCACCTGATACATCACCGCGGGCCCGCTGATAGTGTTATCGATACCGTTCAAAATATCGACGACCCCGTGGATTTTGTGTATCTCGTCCGCAATTTTAGGCGCCCAATTACTGAGCAGTGCCTGATCCGGGGAGAACAGCTTGATCTGAATATCTTCAGGCGCGCCAGTCAAGTCACTGATCATGTCCTGCAAGGTTTGTACGAATTCGACATCCAGCGCGGGCTCCTGGTGGGTGATCTTGTCACGTACATCAGCCATGATTTCTTCGACGCTGCGGCTGCGCTTATCTTTCAATTTCACGGAGATGTCGCCGGTGTTGGCTTCGGTGACGGCTGCCAATCCCAGTTGCATTCCGGTACGTCGTGAAGTGCTTTCCACTTCCGGCGTCTGCCGCAGCATCTGCTCTACGTGACTGATCACGCGGTTGGTCTCGGCCAGCGAACTACCCGCGGGCATGATGTAGTCGAGCACGAAGCCGCCCTCATCCATCTCCGGCAGCAAATCCGAGCCGGAAAAGTGGTAACAAACATAAGAAACTGCAATAAGGCCCACGCTCAACCCAGCGAGCCAGATCGGTTTCTCGAGTGCCCGCCGCAGCCAGTGTTCGTGGAAGCTCACAATCTTGTGGAAGAAACCGCTCAGGTGAGCGTCTTCGGCAGCCAGGAGGCGCGAGATGGACTCCGCTTCCGATTCAGTATTGCTGTTGTTCTCCTCGTGGCCGTTGCCGCCGCGTTTGCGGATGAAGTACTGGCTAAGATTGGGAGTCCAGGTAAGCGCCAGAGCCAGTGAGGTGAGCAGCGACACGGCCATGGTGACGGCGAGCGCGCGAAAGAAAGTTCCAGTGACTCCCGTGATTGAGATCAAGGGCAAAAAAACCACGATGGGCGTGACGGTGGAACCGATCAGTGGCACCGTGATTTCACCTAGCGCGCTGTGGATTGCCTGCAAGCGCGATTGCCCGACATCGCGATGCAACACGATGTTTTCCACCACCACGATGGCGTCATCAATCACCAGGCCAACCGCGGCCGCCAGTCCGCCGAGGGTCATGAGGTTAAAGCTCTGCCCCAGCAACTTCAGCGCGATGAAGGTAAACGCTACGGTCACGGGAATTACTAATCCCGCCACGATTGAGGTGCCCCAGTCCCGCAGAAAGACGACCAGAATGATCGACGCCAGAACCAATCCCAAAAGAATGGCATCGCGCACGCTTTTAATCGATGCCTGCACGATGATGGACTGGTCGTAAAAAGGCTTGAGCTGGATTGCGGGGGGCAGTGTTTTGCGGATGCGGTCAACCTCGGCATGCACTTCATTCGCCACCTGCACGGTATTGCTGTCGGGTTGACGAGTGAGGTTCAGGAGCACGGCCGCTTTGCCGTCCGCCGTGACAATTGTATAGACGGGCTTCACGCCGGCAGCGACCGTGCCCAGGTCACCCACCCGAACCGGAATTCCAGCCTGCGTGTTCTTGATTACGGTGGCTGCAATTTCTTCCGGCGTGCGCACTTGCCCGCTGATCAAACCCAGGAAAAGTTGATGATTCTGCTCCAGCAGGCCCGGCGAATCGATTAAATTGGTTTTCCGTACCGCGTCCAGGATGTCGGTCACAGTAACATTCGCAGCCAGCAATTTGGCTGGATCGGGGGTGATGTGAAACTCCGGCTCTTGCCCGCCCTGCACGATGACCGTGGAAACCCCGTCCAAACGGTTCAATCTTGGCTTGATCTCATAGGTTGCCGTCTCCCATAACTTGGTCAGAGGCACGGTGTCCGAGGTCAAGCTGTAACCCATGATGGGGAAACTGGCGAAGGTCATGCGGTGGGCTTCTACTTTTGCGGTGTTGGGCAATTCGGGCTGCACTCGCGATAGCGCCGCGTTTACATATTGCAGCGTCTGGAACATATCCACGTCCCAGCGAAAGAACAAGTCCACTTCTGCGGAGCCGCGGCTAGTGATCGAACGCACCGAGAGCAGGCCGGGAACGGTGTTCACGGTCTCTTCGATGGGACGAGTAATGGTCACCATCATTTGATCGATCGGCATCACCCCGTTGTCGACCGAGATCAGAATGCGCGGGAAGTTAGTCTCGGGAAAAACCGAGACTGGAATGGTGAAGGCCAGGTAGACCCCCAGCAGCGCTAACGTGAGGATCAGGAAAATCACCGACTTGGAATTGCGTGCAAACCAGTATGAAGGTTCTGCGCCGTTCACCGATATTTTCCCCGTTCGCTGAGGTTCAAAGGTGCCTTCGTTCCCTGCGATGCTCTCAGTTTCTCCGTAGAGATTGTCATTTTACGTGGGAGTTGTCCAATCCACTTTGCCGCCTTGCCCAGCGAAGTCCAGTCCCGATTTCGCTTGATTTTCCCGCGAAAGGCTCCGATTCGGGAACGGGTTCTTCGCCAGCATATTAGAGAGTTCTCATCCCAATCTGCAAAGGATCGCCAACTGTAACCATCCATTAGGATTCGTCCTTTCGTCCCGGCGAGCGAAGCTTTGGCGAAACAGTTGCTTTCTTCGCATACGTGATCGGTTTGAGCAGGAATACTCAACACTCAGATTAAACGAGGCAGCAAACGTCATGATCAATATCGAAGATATCAAAATAACGCCGCGCGATGAGCAGGTGCTCAAATTGCTGGTCCAGGGCTGCAGCAATAAAGAAATTGCCAGTGTTTTGAACATCAGTCCGCGCACGGTCAAGCAGCATTTGCGCACTTTGTTCCTTCGGGCCGGTATTCGCGAAGGACGGAAACGTGTGAAACTGGCAACCGCAGTCTTTGTTAAGGAGCAAACCCAATCATGCAACCACGTGATCAGCTGACCCCCAAGGAAGTGCAAGTAGCGACCCTGGTTTGGGAGGGGCATACCAACCGCGAGATCGCAGGAATGGTCGGAACCACCGAACAGGTCATCAAGAACTACTTGCGTACAACGTTCGATAAGCTGGGAGTTTGGAGGCGGCTGGAATTGGCTCTCTATGTGGCGAGCCATGGCGGGGCTGAATGGACCAGCGAGATCGGATTGGTCCGTTAGCTGCGTTCCATCACTGCCATGCTGCGGCCATGGTGACGGCCTTTCCTGGTCGAGTGCTCGCTGCCGCAAGTCCGCTTTTGGCGTGCTTGAACCAGTTCGGCGTGATTCACAGCCTTGTCGCAAGTACCGAGATGTGTGGAGGGGGTTGGGGCGAGTTCTCCACAGGCGTGTGACGGCATGTTCGAGCTCGTTGCGATTCGCCAATGAGGCAAAGATCGCAACAAAAGCTGGAATTTTACGAGGCAGCAAGAGTATTCCGATTCCGGATTGCACTATTTTGTGGCGATTGCCTGTGAACGACGGGCATGTCTATGAAAAATCAGCACATTAGGGTGTGAGAATTAAGTTGACTGGGGTACCTGGGCAGGAGTAAACAGCACCCACTTCACTTCGTCAGCGGAATTGCAGGCCGCTCGGAAATTTTGGGAAAAACTCCGTCGGGCGAAGACTCACATACGCGATCACGCCCTCGTAAA
>QIAS01000018.1:23623-28174 GCA_003225615.1 Acidobacteriota bacterium
GCAACTATTCGCTGGTTCGTGGAGTCGGAGCGAGTCCGGCTTCGACATCGTAAATAGCTCGTGGGACGTCGCAACAAGTTCTCGGCCAATAACCGCTTCCCCCAATGTTAGCTACAAACATAAAGCGGATCCTCACTGTACTCGTCGTGGATGACTCTCCTGAGATGCTGCGTTATTTGCAGTTCCTACTTGAATTGGAATCTTACCGCGTCGAAACGGCTGGTAATGGTCTCGAGGCGCTGCAACGTCTGCGTGACGGATGCAATCCTGATGTAGTTCTGCTCGACATCCAAATGCCTCACCTGGACGGATTTTGCACGCTAAAGCGCCTCTTGAAGGTTCGTCCTGACCTGAAGGTCATTATGTGTTCCGCAATTTCGGATCCTACTAAAATACAGCAGGCGACCGCACTCGGAGCGCAGGCTTACCTGACTAAGCCAGTGCGGCAACTGTACCTGACCGCTGCATTGGAAGGCTGTCTCGACTCTAAAGCAGAGGCGAAGCCCGCCCAGGCACGTGAAATCCCGGTCCCTGCACCCCGGCTCCAATAGCGCCATTTATCATAAGCGAGCGTGATCGTCTTCAATAATTGTTCGCCAGCGAACCTTAAAGCGAATTATTTGCGCCACGACGACTCTTCACCCGCGCAATTCTCCACTTCTCAAGCCGCATCGCCTGACGCGCGTGCTTCGACGCAATTATTGACATTCCTTGACAATCTTTTGGCGATCCCCCAGCCTACCTGGATGAACATTGGCGCAATCCATAAGTCTCAGCTGGGAGGAGACTATGGAATTCAACCTCAGACTGCGGGGAGCTTTGGCCTTAATGGGCGTCGCCACCAATACTTTGAATCTCTTCCGATGATGGAAGGTTTGCGAGCCAGCTGGCCGCGTCTTAAGAGGGGGAAGAAAAACTCCCACACGCTTAGGGCACATTTCTGCAAAACGTTGCATTTTAAGAGTGTTTGCAGGGCTAGCTGAGCAAGAAAGCGCAGTGAGGTCAAGCATTCGCCGCCCCCGGCTGCGGCAATCGAATTGCACCTCGCACAGTGCTGTCCCAGGCCGCGTCCTGATCCCTGGCCGGGGAGTCGGACTTGCCACCAAAGCGAGAGTAGGTACCAATGGCATACAAGGAAGTTTTCTGGATGGCTTGCGACTCCATCGAGCCGTTGCGAGCCGAGTATGGACCCTTTCACACCCGCGACGAGGCAGAAGCGGAAGCCAAGAAATTAGGTTTCGGCTACCTGCTGCGCTACGAGCACTTGATCGACGCCAACGACGAGATTCAGGATGTGCGTTGCATCTTCTTGGAGCTGCATAACGTCCAAGTGGCCGCCAAGCCAAGCCTTGGGCTTCACACCCGTTGCGCCACCTGCGGCGAATCCGCCACCCACGAGCAGCCCTGGCAGGCGGAAGTTTGGGCCGATATCCACGAATTCGAACATTCCCGCCACCACGTACGGCTGTTCGAGCACACCCGGGGGGAGGGTTTGAAGGAAATCGGCGACTGGCGAGAATAGCAATCTGAGTCGGCAGCGGTGACCCTCCTCCACTCTGCTCCCGTAGCGTGCAGGGAACGCCCTAATTTTGCTAGTATGGCCCCGGACTCCAATGAGGTGCTGGGCTGCTTACAGCCCGTGAGCACCGGGTCGTTCAATTCCCAAACGGAAGGCTATGCTGCTAATCATTTACGCTCTGCTCGCCCTGGTTCCGCTGCTCGGCATTGTCTGGGTTCTGTCGCAAGGATCTTTTCCCCCCACCGTTGATGACTTGTTCACGTCGCTGATTTTTGGCTTGATTTCAGCAATCTTTGTCCTCAGCGCATTTTTTGAGGTACGCCGCGGTAAGACGGCCACAACGAATTCGTCCAAGGGCGCTGGCTCGGCGCGTAGACTGCAAGCGGCTGGGAACAATTCCCAAATCCAGCAGGGAAGGGTGGAGAACGTCCTTTTTTTCGAATCGCAAACCGGGGAGCCAAACAAGTCCATTGTCACTCTCAGCGATGGCCCCGGGGCCTCACGTTGGCTTGTCTTCGAGGGCGATGTTCGCAACGCGTTGCCGGTTGGTAAGAAAGTGGAAATCACCAGTCGGCAGGATGCGGGTCGGAAGATCCTGCTCGACGTCCAGTACGACTGAACTATCCATCCGCTCCCATTTATGATTCATTCCGAAATGGGAGCACGTAGGTAATAGCTCCGCTCCTCTGACTCCGCACTTTTGCGCCCCAGTGACATACAACAGACCTGAGCGCTTAGTCGGAGGAACAATGCATCAGGTGAACCGCCGCAAACCGGCGCCGCAGCCAACCCTTGACCGGACAGATGAGATCCAGCAGCAAATTCAGGAACTTTCCGGACGTGATCTGCAGTTGTGGTCGATTACATTGCTGGTTTTGCTGGTGCTGGCGAGCGGCCTGATCGCCCTGGTAGTGCCAAACATGGTGTGGAAGCCGCGAATCCTGCACATCGAGCAAAACTATTTACCGCAGCTGTTTTTCGGGCTGATTTCGCTGATTGTGCTCTTCAATATTTACTTACTCAGTCAAAAGCACAATCTGAATGTGACCCGCCGGGCGCTAATCCGCGAACTGGTTGTGAATGAGCGGTTCGAAAATCTTTCTCTTATCGATCCTCTCACGCAGTTGCTCAATCACCGTGCGACAGAGCATATGCTGCCGCGCGAGGTCGCCCGCGCCACTCGCAGCGGCAAGGATTTAACATTCATTTTCCTGGAGCTTACTGACCTCGCCTCAGTCAATTCGCGGTTGGGAGACCAAACCGGCGACGAGCTTTTACTCGAATTCTCCAAGTTGATGAAATCTGTATTTCGCGGAGGAGATATCGCCTTCCGTTACGCCGGCGATTTATTCCTGGTTGCGATGCCTGAGACCAGCGAACAGCAAGCTGAGTTCCCGATGCGGCGGCTGGCTACAGCCGTCGAGAACTGGAATCTCACCAGTGGAAACAGCTACGAAATGGCTTTTACCTGGGGAGCAGCCGCTCATGTGCTGGGCGCTGAACTGCCGAATACGTTACACACCGCAGAACGCAAAATTCGCCAGAAGAAGCACAGCCTGGTGCCCATTTTCTGAGAGCTTAAGTCTTTGCAGTACTCTGCTCGAGGATTTTCGACAAGCCGCTTGCGGCCGCCCGGTCAATGAACCAGATCAGCTTGCCTTGTGCCGGCTTGACCAACTTGGCGGGAAATTGTTCGCCCGGAGCGTCGCCTTCCAGCACTTCGTGCAGGGCATTGGTTTTATCCGCTCCGGCAACTAGAAAGCTGATGCATACGGCATGGTTAAGGACAGGAAGCGTCATGGTAATGCGATGTGTCTGAAGCTTCGCGACCCAATTAGCAACTACCAGACGAGATGTCTCGCCCAGCGCAGAACTGCCTGGGAAGAGGGAGGCGGTGTGGCCATCGGGTCCCAGTCCCAGAAGTATCAGGTCAAAACGAGGAAACTCTCCCGGTTTTAATTGAAAGAAAGTTCTTATCGTTTGCTCGTATTGAGCCGCGACTTCGTTAGCATCCTTTTCTTCGGCAGGAACCCGGAAAATATTGCTCGCAGGGACGGGTACTTTGGAGAGCATAACCTGGTTCACCATGCGAAAGTTACTGTCTGGGTGGTCAGGCGGAACGTGACGTTCATCACCCCAGAAAAAATAAGTTTGCTTCCACGGGATTGAAGCGCGGAATTCTCCTGCAAGGAGAGAGTAGAGTCCCCTTGGTGTAGATCCGCCCGAGAGTGCGACTGTGAAACGCCCGCTTCTGCTGACGGCTTCCGTTGCCTGCTGAACAAACCGCTCTGCAGCGGCATGGAAGAGTTCCTCAAGGTTGGATAACACGCGAATTTCCGGAGAAGCATTCATTGTGGCCCCAGCGTTGGCTCAACCCTCAGCAACCAGCTTTCACGGCACAGCGGGCAGCCCCGAGTAGGGCTGCTTTTTCGTTGGTGATCACCTTCACCGGAATGGTTTCCAGCAATGCCTGCATGCGGCCCTTATTCAGAAAGCTTTGCATAAACACGGGGCCAGCCAGCTTGGGAAGGATTCGGGGAGCGATGCCGCCTCCCAGAAAGACTCCACCGGTTGCCTTGAGTTTGAGCGCGAGGTTGCCTGCCTCGGCGCCATAAATGGATATCCATAAATCAAGGGCTTGCTCGGCAAGCGCGCACTTGCCGCTGAGTGCGGCGCGCGAGATAGCAGGACCCGGATCCCCCAGTACGATTTCCTCTGTGAGCCACCTTGGTTCTTCTCCCCGGCCGGTATCGCGAAGGAAGTAAAAAACGTTCGCCAACCCCGGCCCGGAAACAATACGCTCGTAGCTCACATGCCCGAAGCGCGCCAGCAGGTAGCGCAGCAGTTCTATCTCCAACTCATTGCGCGGAGCAAAATCACAATGGCCGCCTTCGCACGCAAACACATGATATTTCGTGCCATCCCAGTACAAGCCCGCCTCGCCCAGGCCCGTGCCGGCGGCAATAACTGCCTGGTTTCCTGAAGCCGATCCTTTGATTTGATTCAACGTGACAAAGTCGTTCTCGGTGAGC
>QIAS01000485.1 GCA_003225615.1 Acidobacteriota bacterium
AATTCGTCGCCCAAAGTATCCGCAAGCAGGTTGTGCGGAGAAGCACCGGGACCTGAGCTCACTTGCCCCACAATTTTCGTGCTGTCATCCTGAACGGAAGTTACCATTCGCTTCCTCTGCGGGTCCCACCATTCATTGGCGGCGATGCCGTGCCCATCGCTATATGCGCCCGAGAGCAGGGTGGCATGCCCCGGAGCCGTGCGTGTGTTGGCATAATCGTAATTGCAGTCACTGAAGTAGGCCCCGTGATCGAGAAACAAGCGGAAGCCGCCTTCGCCGAATTGATTTCGGTAACGTTCCAGATAGTCGCCCCGAAGCTGATCAACGACCACGACGACGATCAGCTTAGGACGTGCATTGTAGGCCGATGCAAAACTGCGGCCTCCGATGTGCAGGCAGATCAGCAATGTAAGGCAGCATCGCAGGAGTCTCATTGAGTTGGTAGTTTACAGCCTGCCGTGCAGCCTGCCAAAAACCAGCTCAATTTCCACAATTCCGTCATGGCTGCGTTCCCAAAAGGCGGCGACGAAAACCTGGAGTTGAGATTGTGACGCTACGGGGCGTCCGAGAAAGATGCACTCCCAGCCCGTTTTCCGCTACATTAGTTAGCTTCCATGCTTGATCTCAATTTTGTTCGCGACAACCTGCCTCTGGTCGAAGAGAAGCTGCGCCAACGCGGAATGGACCCGGCCGAGGTGCTGGGCAACTTCTCGGCCATCGATCAGGAGCGGCGACGCGACATTACCACTCTCGAAACCGCAAAGCGGCGGCGCAACGAGCTTTCTCCCAAAATCGGCGTTTTGAAGCAAGCAGAAAAGAGGGGAACTCTCAGTGGCGACCAGCAAAAAGAACTCGAGAATCTTGCGAAGGCAGTTGCCGCCGAGAAGAGCACTATCGAGCAATTCGAATTGCGGGTGCGGGAGGACGACGAAAAGCTGCTGCAGGTGCTAAAAACTATTCCCAACCTGCCAAATGAAAGCGTTCCCATTGGAACTTCTGCGGAGCAGAACGTCGAGGTTCGCCGCTGGGGGGCGCCTCCGAAATTCGATTTTGCGCCCAAGCCTCACTGGGAGCTAGGGGAGCAGCTGGGCGTACTCGATCTGGAGCGCGCCGCCAAAATCTCCGGCGCACGCTTTGCTGTCTATTGGGACTTGGGAGCCAAGCTGGAACGAGCCCTGGCCAATTTCATGCTCGATCTGCACACCAAGGAGCAAGGCTACACCGAGGTGCTGCCTCCGTACATGGTCAACTCGGAATCGATGTACGGCACTGGCCAGTTGCCGAAATTTGCCTCCGATCTTTTTCGCGTGCCCCACGGAGAGCGCGACCTGTGGCTCATCCCGACCGCCGAAGTGCCGGTAACGAATCTTTATCGCGACGAAATCATTGACGGCGCGCGGCTGCCCATCTCGCTCACCGCCTACACTCCCTGTTTTCGCAGTGAAGCCGGGTCGTACGGCAAAGACGTCCGCGGCATCATCCGGCAGCACCAGTTTCAGAAAGTCGAGCTCGTGAAGTTCTCCCGGCCGGAAGAGTCTTACGAACAGCTCGAGAAACTCACTCGCGATGCCGAGAATGTTCTGCAAAAACTCGGCCTGCACTATCGCGTGGTGACGCTGTGCACCGGCGATATGGGATTTTCCTCCGCCAAGACCTACGACATCGAAGTCTGGCTGCCGGGCCAGCAGTTATTTCGCGAGATCTCTTCCTGCTCGAACTTCGAAGCTTTCCAGGCGCGCCGCGCCAATATCCGCTTCCGTCCCGAAGGGAAAAGCAAAACCGAATTCGTGCACACATTGAACGGCAGTGCGCTGGCGGTTGGCCGAACCTGGGTCGCGCTGGTGGAAAATCACCAGCAGCCAGACGGGAGCGTGCACATCCCCGAAGCCCTGCAGCCCTACATGGGTGCAGACCGCATAACGCCGAAGAAATTCTAATTCGAGAGACGCGGTTATCCGAGGTTCTAAGCCGCTGCCGCTCTGTCACTGCTGGTTCATCACTGCTTCAACCGTGCCGCTCACACTTCGTTTTTCGCCGCCTGAAGGTCAACGTTTGATTTTGCGGACTTCCATGATCGAGACTTTCATTGATAAGATCAGAGCTTGACACTAGACTTGCCTCGAACTGACGCCAGCACGTCCGTTCCCAATGCGCCTGCCCTGTCGATGAACCCGATTTGGCGTACAATCCGCGGCTACATCTGGTGGTCCTATG
>QIAS01000019.1 GCA_003225615.1 Acidobacteriota bacterium
TTTTCGCTGGTCAAAGATCGCGAAGTGCTGGTGTTTCGCAGCGGAGTCGACATCTCGCCCGCGCTCATGGACTGCGCGCCGCAATTGAAGATGCTGGTGCGCGCAGGGTGTGGCCTGGACAACCTGAACTGTGAGTACGTTCGCAACCGGGGAATCTCGCTGCAAAGGATTCCGGAGCCGGCGGCACAGGCTGTTTCAGAAATGGCTTTAGCGCTAATGTTTACGCTCTCCCGCAACCTTCGACAAGCCGACGCCCTGCTCAGGCAGGGACACTGGGCAAAAAATGAGTTAGAAGGCCATTTGCTCACTGGCAAAGTTTTAGGAATAGTTGGGGCGGGCAACATCGGCTCCCGTCTGGGGGTACTTGCCTCGATGATTGGCATGTTGCCCATCGCCTGCGTTGCCGAACCGACTACCGACGTGGTTCACGCTCTCTGTGAGAAGGGCATCACAGTCGCCGAATTTGACAAAGTCCTTTCTGCCGCTGATTTCGTGAGTGTTCATGTTCCGCTCGACGATTCCACAAGGCACCTCATTGACGCAAGAGCACTTTCATTGATGAAACATGGCAGCTATCTCATCAACCTGGCTCGCGGTGGAGTTGTGGACGAGGGGGCGCTGCATGATGCTCTGACTTCTGGCCGGCTGCGGGGGGCGGCGCTCGATGTTCACCAACGCGAGGGAAAGGGGCAGATTTCCGCACTAGCGCGACTGCCCAATGTGATTCTTACTCCGCACATTGGCGCCTCAACGGTTGAAACGCAAGAACAAATCGGCGTACGCGTTGTCGAGATTATCGAAGCGTTCGTGCAACAACAAACCACGTCGGCTGCCTGCGCAGCGGAGTTCAGCTTCACGGCGCCGACCCTACGAACAGAAATGGTGCGACTATGACAAAAAAAACTACGCAATTCAGAGGACTTTTACATTCTGGAAAACTTGAATTTTTGATGGAAGCCCACAACGGCCTCACGGCGAAGTTGGTCGAAGAGGCAGGCTTCAAAGGTATCTGGGCCAGCGGTCTTACCCTCTCAGCCGCCATGGGGGTGCGTGATAACAATGAAGCCAGTTGGACCCAGGTGATGGAGACCGTGGAATTCATGAGCGATGCCAGCAGCATTCCTATCCTGCTGGATGCCGATACCGGATATGGAAACTTCAACAACGTGCGCCGCCTGGTGCACAAACTCGAGCAGCGAGATATTTCAGCCATGTGCATTGAGGACAAGGTCTTCCCTAAGACCAACTCATTCCTCAATGAAAAACATCAGATGCTGGCAGACGCCGAGGAATTTGCCGGCAAGATCAAGGCCGCGAAAGACACGCAGCAGGACGGCGACTTCTCCGTCATTGCCCGCCTCGAAGCCTTCATTCTCGGACTTGGCTTAAATGAGGCCCTGGATCGGGCGCATCTCTACTCCAGCGCGGGTGCCGACGGCATCCTGGTACACAGCAAACTTGCTTCTCCTGACCAGATACTCGCGTTTATGAGTCAGTGGAAAGAGGACTGCCCGGTGCTCATCGTACCCACTACCTATTACCAGACGCCAAGTGAGATGTTCGAACAAGCAGGAGTAAGAATCGTAATCTGGGCGAATCATCTTCTGCGGGCGTCGACCGCCGTCATGCAAAGCGTTGCGTCAACGATCCGCCAGACCCGGTCGGTGGTGGCTATTCAGGAGCGCATTGTGCCGGTTAAGGAGATCTTCCGTTTGCAAAATTCGGCGGAGCTTGAGGCGGCGGAGCTGCGATATTTGCCGTCCGAGAAATCGGCTCCGGCACATCCCGTCTCCTCAGAACACAAACCGCCGGTGCCGGCGTATCCAATGTCGGCGGAAAATCTAGTTTCCGTGAATCCCCGACACCAATGAAAACAAGAAACATCGACCTGCCAAGCTTGAAACTGGTGCGCGGAAAAACCCTGGCCGTCGTCATCGGTCTGGATTGCCTTCCCGGAATCCAGACCGCCCGTATACTGGCGCAGAATGACGTGCCTGTGATGGGTATCGCGCGTGATCCGAAACATCCCTTTTCTAGCACCAACACATGCGATTCGATTCAGTTCACTGCGATTGCGCAGGAACCATTGATGCAGGCCCTTGACGGGATAAGCTCTCAGCTTGACGAAAAGGCCGTTCTTTATCCCTGCACTGACTACAGCGTACTGCTGGTTTCGCGTAATAGAGAGGTCCTCCAGAAGCACTATCACATCGCTCTCCCCGAGCCGCAAACGCTCGAGATGCTGATGGACAAAACCAGCTTTCTTCTTTTCGCGAAGGAACAAGGTCTGCCCGTTCCGGCGACGTTCTTCTTGCGAAACCGCGCTGACGCGGTCGCGGCTTCGGAACAAATACCTTTTCCTTGCATCATGAAACCGGCCTTCAAAACCTTGAACTGGGAAAGGAACGCGGCCGGAGCCAAGGTCTACTTCGTCTCTTCACCACAAGAGTTCCTCGCGACCTATGACCGGTGCGGCTCCTGGGCGGAGTCGATCGTAGCCCAGGAATGGATCAGGGGTGAGGACTCCAACTTGTACTCCTGCAATTGTTACTTCGACGCAAACTCAAAACCTATTGTTACCTTTGTCGCCCGCAAACTTCGGCAAAACCCACCCGTACTAGGTGTGAGTGCTTCTGGCGAGGAATGTCGGGATGACATTGTGTTAAAGCAAACCCTCGACCTATTTACAAAGGTGGGCCTAAGAGGCTTGGGTTATCTGGAAATGAAACGGGACGCGCACACAGGACACTACTGGATCATCGAACCCAACATCGGTCGTCCGACGGGGCGATCCGCCATTGCCGAAGCTGGCGGGGTACCGCTGATTTATTCAATGTACTGTGACCTCGCCGGGCTACCGCTTCCCCCCCACCGGAAACAGACGTACCAAGGAGCGAAATGGATCTACTTCAAGAAGGATCTTGCGTCGTCGTGGTACTACTGGCGAAGAGGCGAACTTACGCTCATCCAGTGGGCACTGTCGTTGCGCGGACGCAAACGCGAAGCTGTGTTCTGCTGGAGCGACCCTATGCCTTTTCTGCTTGACTGGTGGGCACCCATACGCGACCTGTTTTGGCGAGTCAAGCAATTCTTCACCGCGAAAGAAGTGCAGCCGATTGTCGCTGATTCCAGAACAGGGAGTCCGCTTCCATGAAACAGGCTCTCGATGTATGCAGTCTGGAGCGGGCCGAGGAAATTGTTGCGCGAAATCCAGCGTCGCACGAAGCGGGCAAGCCCTCTCCCTGTATCGGCCGTGAGGAGTCGCTGCGTTTCCTATCGGAAGAGGAGCAGCCACTTTGGGACGAACTTGTTGAAGCGTCACCACAGGGGTCGTTGTTCTGTCGTTCATGGTGGCTTAGAATGGCGGCTCCTCAGGCCCGCGTTATGGGGTATTTTCACGGGGGTCGACTCGTCGCTGGTATTCCCTTGTTTTTTAAGAAGCGATGGGGCATCAAGTTGTGCACAATGCCCAGGCTGACTCAGACCTGGGGTGTAGTGATCGAGCCGGTCGAAGGCAAACGTGAACATCAGATATCTCGGCAGATGGAGATTCTCACAATCTTTGCCCGCTACCTGGCAGGACAAAGGATCTTCCTTCAACGTTTTCACCCGGAAATGAGCAATTTCCTGCCATTCCAATGGCACGGGTTCCAGCAGGTCCCCCGAGTTACATATGTGATCGAATATTTGTGCGACCTGGAGCGAATTTGGGAAGGAATGCGAGATAGCCAGCGTCGTGAGATAAGGAAGGCCGAAAAACGCCATATTTTGGTAGAACAGTGCGAGCCCGAAGTAGTTGCCGATAATATGGCAAAGACATACGCCCGCCAAGGTCTCCAGGCGCCCCCTGAGACTCGGCTCATACGAGAAATCTATAATGTGGCTCGACAGAACAGTGCCGGAGAATGTTTCGCAGCTCGTGATGCTGAGGGCAGGGTGCATGCCGCCGCTCTGCTCGTGTGGGACCGGAAGAGGGCCTACTACCTGGCCGGAGGCGGCGATCCCACTCTGCGAGTCAGCGGGGCAACCTCACTTCTCCTCTGGAAAATAATGCAGTTTGCCTCCGGGCGCTCTGCTGTGTTCGATTTCGAAGGGTCCCAGCTTCCCGCAGTAGAGAAGTTTTTCCGCGCGTTTGGTGCGTCCCAAGTGTGGTATCACGAGATCTCCAAGATGCCGCGCTGGCTCCGCGCTGGGCTTGTGCTGACGCGAAAGGCCTAGTCAACCATGACACCCGATCTACACGAGAGAGAACCGGAATCTGCTCACAGCCATACCGTGGACTACGACATCCACGGACTCGTTGGCGTACGCTTGCTGGGGCCTTCACGAGCGAATATCGCTGCCGTGAGCGCTCAAATCGGGCCGCCCTGTTCCGCCCCGTTACGACACCCGGACATCGTCGTCCGCTACGTGGACTGCATCTCTGCCGTGCCGCTACGTTATGTGGACCTGGGAAAGACAGCATCTTCGGATGCAGGGTTCATTGTATTTCCCGACCAGGAAGCTAAAGGCAAAGTGAGCATTCCGTTTGATCACATAGGGACGAAGTGTGAAATCTTGTGCGAGCGTCGCGTGGGATGGATTCCTCTGCTGATATCGATCATTAATCTCACTGCTCTGAAAAAACATCGCTGTGTGCCGATCCATGCTTCGGCTTTCGTCTACAAAGGAACAGGAGTGGTCGTAACCGGCTGGATCAAGAGTGGAAAGAGCGAGGCCCTTCTGGCGTTTTCTCAGCACGGAGCCACATACGTAGGCGGCGAGTGGGTTCTTCTCGATCCCGACGGTGAAACAATGTACGGACTGCCCGGCACATTTCGCATGTGGGACTGGCAGCGCCGCAATCTCCCTCACTGTCGTCACATCGGCGGCAATGGCCATATGTTCCGACTGATCCGCTTTCTGGACGCCGCGCAACGGGCCATACCTGAGGCATGGTTCCGCTTCGGGGCATTGAAACTTCTGCGCGAAGGCATGCCCGCTCTCCGCAGGCAACTCAATTTCCGGGTGGAACCCAAAGCAATCTTCGGGGACCGGTGCGAAAGCCTGACCGGACATCCCGACAAAATCTTCATTGGGATAGTGCACTCCGATGAGCGGGTGCTGATCGAACCTGCAGAGCCTGCCACAGTAGCGGACCAATTGGCGTGCGCCATGGATTTTGAACTGACGTCTCTGATGTCTCACTACAGCGCATTCAAGTTCGCATTTCCCGGAATACAGAATGACTTTCTGGAGAATGTGCACAATCTCCTGCGCGTTGCACTGCGGGATGCGCTGGCTGCTAAAGAGATCTACATGCTCTACCATCCCTATCCCGTTTCATTTCACGAGCTGTATCAAGCAATGCAGGCTTTCCTCGGGACCTCCCCCGCTATCGCAGATCACAATCGCGTGAGCGCACGAGCGTAATCCTTCAAAGGTTAATCACGCAACGAGGTGCTCTCGCGTCCGCATACAAAGGAACCTAGCTTTGCTGGTATATCGAAGGCAGGCCACGACGCTCAACTAATCGTGGAACTCTCACCCTACGAATCAAGGTTATTCGGCTCCAAAACTTTCTAAATGACGAAATCAACTTATATGACACAAGTAAAGCTGCGCCCACACACGTTTAGCTTATTCCTCCTCGTTCCAGTTTTGTTGTCTGCCCACGCGTTTGGAAGTAACCCAATCCAATCCGAAAACGCGAAACTGGGCACTACGGCTTGGCAAATCAGCAAAGGCGCCACGAATCATCAAATCGAGGGATATGCTTCCGCTACAAGTGTCAATCGTGGGGGCAGCATCAGCCTGTTTACCAACACCACCGACAGTTCGTACAGCATCGAGATCTTCCGGATGGGGTGGTACGGCGGCCTCGGCGGCCGCCGCATGATGCCGACCATTCAGCTGAGCGGTACGCAACAGCCTGCATGCCCTGTGGTCGACGCCAACACCTTCCGGCTCGAGTGTAATGGGACGAGCCCTTACATACTGAATGTGCCTTACGACCCTGCTGACCCAACCAACTGGGCCAGTGGTGTTTACATTGCCAAGCTCACGGCTCTGCCCAGCGGCTACCAGGCAAACGTCATCTTTGTAGTGCGTGATGATACAAGCGCGTCCAAGTACGTGTTCCAAACCGGCGTTAATACGTACCAGGCGTATAACGCATGGGGCGGCAAGTCGCTCTACACCTACAACAGCTCGGGAGGAATCCCCGCGACCAAAGTTTCCTTCAACCGCCCCTATGACGACGGCCGTGGTGCGGGGCAATTCTTCTCGTACGAAATCAATATGCTTCGTTTTGTCGAGCGGGAAGGATACGACGTCTCATATATCACCGACATTGATCTGCACGAGAACTCCAGCGTGCTCTCGAACCACAGCGCAGCTTTGGCGGTAGGCCATTCGGAGTACTGGTCTTACCAGATGCGAACTAATTTTCAGAGTGCGCGCGATGCCGGCAAGGGGCTCGGGTTTATCTCTTCCAACAATGTTTACTGGCAGTTGCGTTATGAGCCAAGTGTATTCAACGGCGCCGCGGATCGGACAGTGGTGTGTTACAAGGATTACACGAAAGATCCCGTATATTTGGCTGGGGACCCATCCAAGTACTTCCTCGTTACGGTTCGTTGGCGAGACTTTCCCGTGAATTTGCCGGAAAACACCCTGGTCGGGCTCATGTACCAGAACGATGGCGTCACGGGTGACATCGTAATTTCCAATGCTTCGCACTCGTTGTTCAATACAAGCGGCCTGCAGAATGGCACTCACCTTACCGGCTTACTCGGAAAAGAAGCCGATCACTTGTACGCCGGTGCGCCGGCCGGCATTCAACTTCTGGCACACTCTCCTTATGTCATCGGGACTACGACCTTCTTCGCCGATATGAGCGTGTACACTGCCGCGAGCGGTGCCAGTGTATTTGACGCGGGGACTTTCAAGCTGCCGTGGGGCCTGGACAACTATGGCAACAACGCGCCCGTCAACGCGGGTGCGCAGCAGTTCGTACGAAACGTCCTAGCCAATCTCATCGGAGATCGACCCCCAGTCGCCAATGCGGGAGGGCCTTACAGCGGTATCTCAAAACGATCGATCCAACTTGATGCGACTGCATCCTCGGACCCGGATGGCGTAATTCTCGGGTACCAGTGGGATTTCGGCGATGGCACGACGAGCACACTCGCGCAACCAACCCACCAGTACTCTGCGAACGGTACTTACACGATCACTTTGGCGGTCACGGACGACGCTGGCTCGCGCAATGTGACAACGACTACTGCCACAATTGCAGATCAGCCCATCGTGAGCCTTTCACCTTCCACTCTCAGTTTCGCTAATCAGCAAGCAAACACGACGAGTGCGCCACAAACAATGACGCTGACTAATACTGGGACGGCGGTCCTAAGTATCACCGGCATCGCAACGACTGGCGACTACTCGCAGAGCAACAACTGCAGTACTTCAGTTGCAGCGGGAACCAGTTACGCGATTAATGTGATCTTTGCTCCTATTGCTGCGGGCACACGGACCGGTTCGCTGGTGATCACAGACAATGCCACTGGCAACCCTCAGAGCGTTCCATTGAGTGGTACTGGACTTGCCGCGACCACGGTCAATCTTTCTCCAACCAGCCTAACTTTTGGCAACCAATCTGCCGGCACTACCAGCCCGTCTCAGTCAGTGATGCTTACTAATAGTGGCTCCAACGCGCTGAATATCGCCAGTATCGCGAGCAGCGGCGACTTCGCCCAGACCAATAACTGCGGTACTTCGGTGGCGCCGAGCGCCAATTGCACCATCAATGTCAGCTTTACTCCAACGGCTTCCGGCACCCGGACCGGGACTCTTTCCTTCACCGACAACGGCGCCTCCAGTCCGCAAACCGTTTCGCTCACCGGCGTCGGTGTCGCCGCCGCGGTCAGCTTCACTCCTGGGAGTTTGAGCTTCCAAGGTCAACTGGTCGGCACAACCGGCACCCCCCAAACCATTTCACTGATGAACAGCGGCCGCGCAGACCAACAATTGCGGAGGTTCCCTTGGCGTTGGCGCGAGTTGTTCCATCACAGTCAGCTTCACGCCGAGTGCAGCGGGTACTCGCGCGGGTTCGCTGTTAGTGGCCGACAACGCTCCCGGCACTCCTCAGGCTGCGACGCTGTCTGGCACCGGGTTATTGCCCGTGGTCGGGCTCTCGGTCACAACGCTTACATTCGCGAGCCAGCAAATTAGCACGTTTAGCAGCGCACAGAGCGTCGTACTTAGCAACACCGGCGTAGTTCCGCTTACTATCAGCAACATCTCGACGACGGGCGACTTTGCTCAGACCAACAATTGCGGTACGGTGGTCGCTGCCGGTGCAAGTTGCATTTTGAATGTCACATTTAGTCCCACCGCTCTCGGGACTAGAAACGGAACAGTTGTACTAGCAGATAACGCCGGCAACAGCCCACAGAATATTTCGCTCAGCGGTACCGCAACCGGGCCCACACTAACGTCGGGCAATCCCATCCAGATCGAAAATGCGAAGCCGGGATCAACTGATTGGCACACTTCAAATTTGGCCACGAACCATCAGATCGAGGGCTACTCAAATCCCACCAGCGTCAACCGAGGTGGCAGCATCAGCCTGTACGTCAACACCGCTGATAGCAGCTACACGATCGATGTTTTTCGAATGGGGTGGTACGCGGGCCTCGGCGCACGCCGCATGATGGCACCCGTCCAAGTGAACGCTGTCCAACAGTCCGCCTGCCCGGTCGTCGACAGCAGCTCCAATCTGCTCGAGTGCAACTGGACGAACCCGTACATTCTGCAGGTTCCGGGCGATCCCAATGATCCAACCAACTGGCCGAGCGGCGTCTACCTGGCGTTGCTGACTGGTCAGCAAAGCGGATACCAGTCGTACATTATTTTCACCGTGCGCGACGACGCCGGAAGCTCGCCCTATGTGTTCCAAGTTGCGGTGGACACCTACCAGGCCTACAACGCCTGGGGGGGAAAGTCGCTCTACCCCTACAACAGCACTCAGCAAATTCGCGCGTACAAAGTGTCCTTTAATCGGCCCTATGACGACAATCAGGGTGCCGGCCAGTTCTTCAGCTATGAGTACAACATGGTTCGCTTTTTGGAACGTGAGGGGTACAACGTCAGTTACATCACCGACGTTGACTTACACGAGAATTCCAACATCCTGCTATCGCACAGTGGCGACTTCACGGTCGGCCACAGCGAATATTGGTCGTACCAGATGCGCACCAACATACTGGCGGCTCGTGACGCAGGTGTTAGTCTCGGTTTCATCTCGTCCAACAATATCTACCGGCAGGTCCGGTTCGAGCCCAGTACGCAGGGAGGCGTCGCCGACCGTACGATGGTCTGTTACAAGGACTACACGATAGATCCGGTGTACCTGGCTGGCGATCCATCCAAATACTTCCTCGTCACCGCCGACGCCTGGCGCAGTTATCCTTCAAACCTGCCAGAGGACGCCGTAGTGGGGATAATGTATGAGAACGACAATGCGAGCGGTGACATAGTCGTTTACGACGCCTCCAGTTGGTTGTTCAACAGAACTGGACTGCAGAACGGCTCACATATCCCGGGACTGTTGAGCAGGGAGGTGGATCGCATCTACAACGATGCGACCACTCCGTCCAACATTTCGCTGCTCGCCCATTCGCCTTATACTTTGGCTGGCGATCCCACCGTATATTTCGGCGACATGACGACGTACACCGCAGCCAGCGGCGCGACGGTATACGCGGCGGGAACCTTCTATCTCTCCTGGGGTGTAGACAGCTACGGAGGAAATGCCCCAGTTAACCCCGCCGTGCAGCAGATGATGCGGAACCTTCTAGCGCGGTTCGTCCTCCCCAGGCAGCCCGCCGCAAGCTTCTCCCCGATAAGCCTGACCTTTGCTGCCCAACCGGTAGGCACAACCAGTACGGCGCAGACTGTCGCGTTAACGAATAACGGGTCTGCGGCGCTGAGCATCAGCGGCATCGCGGCTAGCGGCGATTACGCGCAGACGAACAACTGCGGGACCAGCCTGGGCGTGGGAACCAGTTGTACGATCAATGTGACATTTGCGCCGACGGCGACGGCCACTCGCGCTGGCACCCTATCGGTTACCGATAATGCCAGTGACAGTCCGCAAACAGTCTCGCTGAGCGGAACTGGGATTGCCCCCGTGGCCTCGTTATCGCCGACAAGCCTGACGTTTGCCAGCCAGTTGGTGGGCAGCACCAGTGCGGCGCAGACGGTGACGCTCAGTAACACAGGAACAGCGACGCTCAGCATCAACGGCCTCGCGACCACCGGCGATTACGCGCAGACCAACAACTGCGGGACCAGCCTGGGCGTGGGAACCAGTTGTGCGATCAATGTGACGTTCGCGCCGACCACCAGCGGTCCTCGGACAGGCAGCTTGTCGATAACGGATAACGACAGCGCCAGCCCCCAGATAACCACCTTGACCGGGACCGGCTTCGTAGTCGGAACCATTGGCACTTCCTCGACGACGCTGAGCTTCAGCGATCAGCAAGTGGGCACTACCAGTCCGGCACAATTGATTACTCTGCAAAATACAGGCTCGATAGCGATTAGCATTAGTGCAATCACGACAACAGGAGATTATGGCCAGACCAACAGCTGTCCCCCGTCGCTGGAGGTTGCCAGTTCCTGCAATATCAATGTCACGTTCACGCCTTCGGCAACCGGTGCTCGCACCGGCTCACTGACAATTAGCGATGATGCCAGTGGCAGTCCCCAGACGGTAGCCCTCACCGGAAATGGGGTGAACATTCCTACGGTCAGTTTGTCGCCCAGCAGCCTGACGTTTACCGATCAGCAAGTGGGAAGTAGCAGTTCTGCCCAGGCGATCTCATTACGGAACACTGGAACTGTAGTGGTAAACATCACCAGCATTAGCACTACGGGCGACTATTCTCAGACCAATGATTGCGGAGCTTCGCTCGTACCCACTGCTAGCTGCACGATCAATGTCGTGTTTACGCCGAGTAATACTGGAACACGGATCGGTAGTCTAGGGGTGGCGGATGATGCAAGCGGCAGCCCGCAGACCGTGGCGCTTACCGGCAATGGCACGCCCATGCCTTCTGTGAGTGTCTCGCCAACAAGCTTGAGTTTTGCAGACCAGCAGATCGGAATGACCAGCCCCGCTCAAGTAGTTACGGTCCAGAATACCGGCGCGGTGACGGTTACGCTGAACAGCATTCTCGTCTCCGGCGATTACAACCAGTCCAACTCCTGCGGCAGCACGCTGATTGTGGGCGCCACTTGCTCCATCAACATAACTTTCAGCCCAACGACCACGGGATTGAGGAGTGGTACGTTAACGGTGAGCGATGATGCGAGTAATGGCCCACAGACAGTTCCGTTAAGTGGTAACGGCACGAGCCGATCAGCAAATTGGTACGTCTAGTGGGCCGCAGCAGATCAGGGTCCAGAACAGCGGATCGGCTCCGGTAAACGTCACCAGCATCGAGGTTTCGGGAGACTATCTCCAAACTAACAACTGCGGAGCCAGCCTGAGCGTGGGTTCCGTTTGCACAATCAACGTGACCTTCGCGCCCACGTCCACCGGCACGCGAAGTGGCACAGTCTCGATCACGGATGACGCCAGCGGGAGCCCGCAGATGGTGTCGCTGACGGGCAACGCAGTCTCTCTGCCCA
>QIAS01000486.1:0-3221 GCA_003225615.1 Acidobacteriota bacterium
AGCCGATCAGATCGTCGTGCAAAACGACGTCGGCGGATTTCAAAATCCTGAGTGCTTTCAGCGTGAGCAGTTCGGGATCGCCCGGGCCGGCTCCGACAAGATAGACCTTACCTTTCATGGATTCTCTCCGTGGTGGCGCGGTTTGCGGATTGTCGCGCTTCGAATGCCTTGCGGCTGGCGAGCGTATGCAGGAGATGGCGGCGTTTCTCGGAATCTGGATTGGTCTGAAACAGATAATTCCTGGTGTTGCCGAGTTCTTCCAGCCAGCCGGCATACTGCGGTGAGAATTGGGACTCTAGTTCGCGCCTGAGCCTCTGGGCCAACGCGGGACTTCGGCCGGCGGTGGATACCGCCAATTGAAGGTGGCCACGACGCACGACCGCGGGGAAATAAAAATCGCAATGCTCGGGGTCGTCCACCGCGTTGCAGAGGATCTGGCGGCCCTGGGCTTCACGGAAGATAAGCGCATTCAGTTCCGTCGAAGCGGTGGCGGCGATGACGAGAAAAATTCCTTCGAGGTCGCGCGGCTCGAAGGGTCGGGCATCCCAGAGAATGACTCCGGCGCGGGCCCAATCTGTAACTGACTTTCGTGCATGCGGCGCGATAACGCGAACCGTGGCTCCGGCGACGAGCAGGCTACGGATTTTTGACTCGGCAATGTTGCCGGCCCCAACAACCAGGCAGGAGCGGCCTTCGAGCTTGAGGAACATAGGAAACAGCGTCATGAGTTCACCTCTTTCACGGCTAGCCCTCGATGGCGTGCGGCACGCGTCCGGGGGAGGGATCGCGGGCGACGGCTGCAACCAATTCGCCGGCTAGAAATTCCCGGAGCTCAGCGTCGTTGTGACGTGCAAAAAATCCGCGCAGATTCTCGCCGGGCAAACGGTCGGCGATGTAGTGGCGCAGCAGGCGCTCGATGGCGCCAGGGACATCGGTGGCCAGGCAGCGATAGCCTGTGGCACGCGCAACCGTTTGGTGCAGGCCGAGAGCACCGCCGAGACAGAAGTAGTAAGCGTCCAACATGCGGTCGCCGACCTTGATTTTCTTGCCTTCAATGCCCACGTCGGCGATCCAGTGCTGGCCGCAACTGTTGGGGCAGCCGGTGACGTGTAGTTTGAGGTGTTGGTCGAAGCCGGGGAGGCGCTCCTCCAATTCCTCTACCAGCCAGCGCGAGAAAGCTTTCGTCTCCGTAATGGCCAACTTGCAGAATTCTGAGCCGCTGCAGGCGATTGCTCCGCGCCAGAAAGGCGAGCCGCCAACCCGCAGACCCAGCTGGTCCAGTTCGTTGGCTAGTTGTTGCGTTTTGGAGTTGGGGACATTGACGATCAGCAGGTTTTGCATGTTGGTGGTTCGCAACTCGCCGTTGGCGAAGCGATCGGCCAAGTCGGCAGCGGCACGCATCTGGGAGGCGGTTATTCGCCCCCGCAGAACGGCGGCACCGACATAGCTGAGGCCGGTTTGTTTTTGGCGATGAATGCCGACATGGTCGCGATAGAGGTCATCAGGCGGCTGCTCCGGCATTGCGGGATCGAGGCGGAAGCCGATGCGGCGCTCGAGCTCGTTCTGGAAATCCTGGGCAGTCCAGCCCTGCTTGAGGAAGAGAAATTTCAGGCGAGCGCGCTCGCGATTCTCACGAAGCTTTTCGCTGTCGCGGAAAAGTTCGGCGATGCCTTTAATAACCGGGATTACCTGGTTCCAGCGGACGAAAGCATTGAGGCGCAGCGCGAGGTGCGGGTCTGTGGAGAGGCCTCCGCCGACACGCAACGAGAAGCCAAGTTCGGAATTTGGACCCTGTTCGCGACGAATCGCTGTAAGGCCTATATCGTTGACCTCCGGGTAAGCGCACCAGACGTGGCAGCCGGTGATGCAAATCTTGAACTTGCGGGGGAGATTATAAAAATCGGCGTTGCCAACGAGCGCTTGTGTGGCTTCACGGACGAGCGATGAGGCGTCACAAATTTCGTGCGCATCCACGCCGGCGAGTGGGCAGCCAGTGATGTTCCGGGTGACATCGCCGCAGGCACCCATAGTAATGAGGCCGACTTCCGACAAGGCCTGTATGACTTCCGGAAGTGCCTCAATTGAAATCCAATGAAGCTGAATATTCTGACGAACAGTGAGATCGGCTATGCCGCGAGCGTAACCATCGGTGAGAGTGGCGATGGTTCGGAGTTGATGGGAATGGAGCAAGCCATTGGGAATACGAATGCGGAGCATGAAGTAAGGGAGGGCCTTGCCCTCTCCGCCTAGGCCACCAATGACGCCGGCGCCGTCTCCCTGCGTGTACACGCCCCACCAGCGGAAGTAGGTTCCGAGCAATCCTTCGCGGGAGAAGCGGCGAATTTCATCGAGGCACTCCCAGGGATTCTTTTCCCGCTTCAGGCGTTCGACTTTTTGCGCTTTGGTTTCTTTGATTGGATTTGTCATAAAAAGAAAAACCCACCGCCAGTAAACGTCGACTGGCGGTGGGTTGATAAGTGCCGAATGCTAAAGAATTCTTATGTCAGCAGTCTCCCCGTGCCAGAAGACACACGCGCACGACAACAACAACAAAAACAGCATGTGTATGTCTGGCGAGACGCTGACATCGTGGCTGGATAGTAGAGAGGCGGGGAAAACATGTCAATAGAAGTGCCAGGGTGTTGAACGCAAAATTTTAATAGCGGAGAACAAAAAAATTAACGCGACCTACGCAAACCTCGGGCATCGTGTGTTCCGACGATACGATATACACATGGATTAATGAGGGTTATCAGGCCTTTTCTGCAGGAATGATTTTGTTACGAAAATGGAACAGACAACATGGGCGGTGCGGCAGGCCGTGCTGCGGGTTTCACCAGAGAAAGAGGGGGCGATCATCAGGAGGACCCAAAAGTGACAAATGGCGGGCCGAACACGTTACGGAAAACGAACAGTTTGATTGAAGTACGCCGGGGAAGTTGGTATATACGTAGTGCAATTTCAAGGGCATTTGGGCGGTCGGCTGCGACCAGAGCGGCGAGGAGGAGGTTTCGATGATGATCTCGGCGGGGCAGAATCTTCGTCTCTTGCGCGACCAGTTGGGCTTGACCATGCGGGATGTGGAAAATGCCAGCCTTCGGATTGCAGAACGACATGGGAACGAAGAATTCGCGATTCCTCCGAGTCGTCTCTCCGACATCGAAACCAAAGGCCTCGTCCCCAGCATCTACCGACTGTACTCGCTGTCAGTGATTTACCGC
>QIAS01000486.1:3228-4973 GCA_003225615.1 Acidobacteriota bacterium
TCTCTTTATACGGGGTTGATTTCAATAAGGCGGCGGGAGACCTGGGGCTCTCGATTCCTCGCCGTTCACATCTTTCCAAGATCATGCGAGGGATTTCCGCCGTGCAGGTACCTGTGAGACTCGATCCCAGCTTCGACTTGCGCAGAACGGCCAATCTCGGGCGCATGGTGGAACGCTGGGGACTGGTGCCCTTGGCGTATCTGAACGATTTTGCCGACCACGAATACACCTATGGGTACATCGGCAGCGAGGATTTCACGATGTACCCCATCTTGCAGCCGGGAAGCTTTGTGCAGGTGGATGAATCAAAGAACCGGGTGGTTGAGGGCGTATGGCGGTCAGAGTATGAACGACCAATTTATTTCGTGGAAACGCGCGAGGGGCATGCGTGCTGCTGGTGCTCGCTGAAACGAGATAGCATCATTCTGCAGCCGCACCCGCTGTCGCCAACCCAGTTGCGTATTTTCAAGTATCCACAAGAAGCAGAAGTGGTCGGGCAAGTGGTGGGTATGGCTATGAAATTGGCGGAATGGCAGCACGGCGCCCCTGCTGCAGATTCGAAAGGGCGTACAGCACTGAATTGAAGTGCTGCTCTGAACCGGAGCCTGGGTTTGCAGGGAGTAAGTCAAGACCGCAGTTGCGTAAGTTCTTGAGATAATTTCTGGGAGTGAGCCCCGCCTGAGTACTGCACTCCTCGAGGTCGTCGAGCAGTTCCCGCAACGGTGTCGCAAGAATCTTAGCTAACACGGAATGGTGTACGTGAGTCAGAGCTTCCTGAGCTGCTTGTTCTCCATATAGCCTCTCCAACCCCCAGTGTAAGTAGCGTCCGCCGGCGGATCGCAGACTGGATAAGTATTGGAGCCTTCCGAGCATGCCGGCAACCGCCCGCAGAGTAGTATTCGTCAGGTCTTCGAGGGCCGAATTTAACCTCATTTTGTTACGCTTTCCGAAAAACGAATTATTCGTATGAGCCGTGACAAAACTACCGAGGGCATGCACATTATCATGCTAGGGCAAAGTTGAAAAGACGGCTCGGATGGAAGAATAGATTACTTTGGTCGGATTGTAGGCAGGGGAATAATGCGCTATAGTGCGCGCCAATAGCCTACTTAACGGTGAGTAGGCGTATTCCGCGGGTGGAGCGGCGCCGTCACAGGATTGCAGTGCCATGACACTGTCGGTCATCTTCGTCGTCATTGCTTTGCTAGTCGTTGTGTCCCTGTGGCGCATCGCATACAGCCACAAGAATGTAGTCCAAAACTCCGCTGAACTTACTGGAAGACTTAGAGCCGTAGACTTGCAAGCTTTCCAGAATCTTGTCAGCTTGGAGGAAGAGGACTTTCTGAGGCGTGAGCTTGCACCGCGAGTATTTCGCAAAGTACAGGTTCTTCGAGTGAGAGCGGCGATTGGGTATGTTCAAAATGTAGCAGCGAACGCGGTAATCCTGCTGCATTTGGGCGAGTGGGCGGAAAATAGCTCGGATGCAGAGGTCGTCATTGCGGGGCACGAGTTGGCGGAAGCTGCGTCGCGGTTGCGAGTGTATTCCGTTCTGGTCTTAGTGAAGCTGTATCTGGGCGTGCTGTTGCCGGGCATACGGCTTTCATCAAGTGGGATTGCAGAGCAATATGGAGATCTGGGCAGACTTATAAGTCGTTTGAACCGGCTACAAGCTCACAACGGTGCATCGCGTATACCGGCAATTCTCTGAATGGAGTTTCCCTCTTACCAGAATTTCTCCAACATCA
>QIAS01000487.1 GCA_003225615.1 Acidobacteriota bacterium
CGAACCCAGTCTCGGTTACGGTGAATCCAGAGCCGAGCCTCACCACACTCAAAGCTGAGACGCTGGATCAAAACTTCAATTTCCAGCCGTTTACCGGCGGACCATACGGCAGCTTTGTTTATTTGCGTGCGGATGTAACAGATGCAGCCGGTGACTTGAAACATGGGATACCTGGGGGCGGCGTTGATTTTTGGGATGGCTCGAGTCTCCTGCTCATATCTCCCTTGAATAGCCAGGGAAACGCATCCACCCCCAATTTCTTGAATAGCCAGATTGGTGGCACTCCGACCGGACTATTCACGTTAACTCCGGGTTCACATTCCATGACGGCGACTTACGGCGGCGATGCTAGCTTCAATTCGAGCAACTCGTCTGCCGTAGTGCTGAACATCACGCCGGCCACAACTGCGACCACAGTCGCGTCGGCTGGAGCTCCTCAGGGCGCCACCCTGACAGCCACGGTAAACACCAGCAGCGGAGGTAATGCCCCGAGCGGCAACGTCACCTTTTTTATAAATGGAGTGCAGGTTGGCAGTCCCGTTCCGATCAGTGGTTCGCAGGGCCCGACGACGAACCCGAATACGGGCGCATTGGTGGGAGTGCAGGGGATTGCCAGTTTCACAGACACAGCGCTCGCCAATGGGCAATACACGCTGACAGCGACCTATGCCGCCGGGGACACGAACTATACGGGATCAAGTGCGGCTCCTATCACGATCAAAGTGCAGCCCGATTTTGTTTTGTCCAGCAGCGGGAGCGCTATCGGTGTGATCGCTGGTGGAGCAGGTTCGCTGGTGCTCACGATTGGCGCGAACGACGGCTTTACGGGCACCATCCAGCTCAGTTGCTCGGGGTTACCGGTTGAGGGTACCTGTACCTTCAGTCCGGCCACTATCGCTGGTTCCGGCACAACCACGCTGACTGTGAGCACCATGGCTGCTCACCAGACCGCGACGCTCAAACATGAAAACAATTTCCGCCCATGGTCCGGAACTGTGGCCTTGATGCTCGCTGGATTTTTTCTGATGGGTTGTCCTAGAAAGCGGCAATACCGAAACAAATCTCACGCGTTGCTGGTATTCGCATTGTTGTTGACCATCATGGGCTGTGGCGGTGGTGGGGGTAGCCGCGCTCCACGCACGGATCCCGGTACTCCGACAGGCAGTTACACCGTTACCGTGACCGCGAGCAGTGGATCGCTGAGCCACAACGTATCATTTACTCTCTTCGTGCAATAGCGGAACGACCGGTGGCTTCGGGATGGTAGAGAACATCATCCTGCCCCCCGCTGAAAGTTGCGGAGCGGATCATAGTTGGGGAACTCCTATGAAATACGACTTTCTTATTGAGACCTACGAAACTGAGCGCGTAAAGGTCGTCAGCGTGTGGAGCGAGTTCAGGGATGAGGAGTTCCCTCTGCGTCCGCGCACCGGCGATCCGCGCGGGCGAAGTGTGCACGAGCAGATGGTGCACCAGTGTGTGAGCGAAGATCTCTGGTTTCGGAACATGCTGGGCATCGACGTAGGGGCGCCGCCTTTGCCGAAACAGGAAGTTCGTCTGGAGTTCATGAAGCGATATGCCGAGGACAGCGGTAAACGTCTGGCTGCATTGCGCGAGAAGCCGGAATCGTGGTGGGAAGAACAGACGAAGTTCTTTGATGTTCGCCGCGCTCGCGCCTGGGTGATGACACGGCGCCTCACCCACACTTCACATCATCGCGGGCAGCTTATGGCGATGCTACGCATGCTCGGGCATGAGTTGCACAGCAACTACGGCCCGACCGCGGATACGGGCGGATTAATGCAGAATCACGCGCCCACAATCTACGCGTATCCGAACCTCGAAGCCCTTCTCCAGGGCGAAAGTGCAGGAGGGGCGAAAGCGCCATTACCCGGAGCGGCCGGCAAGGTTGTCACGGAAAGGCCTTGATACCGGGATTGGTACGGGCCTCAAAACTTCTCAATTGGAGTGCAGCGTTGCTTAAGAGATTTTGAATTGCAAAGCCCAATACACCACTCCAACATCAGGGCGCTCATCCAAATCCAACAACATCGGCGCAGAGAAGGTGGTGTAGAATACTCGCCGTTTC
>QIAS01000422.1:0-2521 GCA_003225615.1 Acidobacteriota bacterium
CGGAAGAGCTCGGGGGGGGCCCGCCGTTCGTCGCCTCCAATGCCGAAGCCCACGACGTTACGGTCATGATACTGCACGGCCAATTCCGCAACTCGTTGTGCCTTTTCCGCTCCGAAATGCCTTGTCGCGTCAAATATCCACAGCAGGGACAAGCCGAAGTCGCGTTCCCCGCGCTGGCGTCCACGCTCCAGTCCTTCGAAGATGGCGGCAAAGTCGTGTTTCCAGTAGAGGCAAACGCCGACGGAGACGTAGACCTCCGCATGCAGCACGTTGTCCGCTTTTAACCGTTCCATTAAGCGATAGGTGATTAACTCGTAGTCTTCAGGGGACCGCAGTTCCTGGGTGACCGCCTTGAAAGCCATCAGAAAACCGTTGAAATCTTTGTATTCGTACAACTGTTCAATCTCGGCGACTGTGCCGCCGGGCGAGCCGTGACGTTGCTTTAAGTCGAGCAGTGTTTCTGGCTCTACCGAGCCCTCAAGATGCAGGTGCAGTTCGGCTTTTGGAAGGGAAAGGATGAAGGAACTTGGGAACGGGCTCGCAGTAGCACTCATGATCTAGAAATTACGTTGCGAAGGCTGCATGAGTATGACGCAACGCAGATTAAGTCACACCCCTCGCCGTTCCTCAGCTTTTGTCCTTGCAAAACTCGCTATGGCGTCGGCTATACAGGGAGTAGATAGCGAGACCGATTGCCAGCCAGGAGAAGAATCGCAACCAGGTCAGGATCGGCAGTCCGCTCATCAGGAGCCCGCAGAAAAAGACGCTGAGCACCGGCGCCAGGATTCCTCCCGGCGCGCGGAACCCGCGATGCCGGCCAGGATCGCGGTAGCGCAGAATAATGACGCCGATGGAAACCAGCACGAAAGCAAACAGCGTGCCGATGTTCGACAGATCGGCAAGCGTCCCAATATCTAAAATGCCCGCCGGAATTCCAACCACGAAGCCCGCGATCCAGGTCGCCGTTGAGGGTGTGCGAAAGCGGGGATGAACCCGTCCAAAAAGCCGCGGCAGTAAGCCGTCACGCGACATGGCGAACCAAACACGCGCCTGGCCGAGCTGGAATACCAGCAAAGACGAGATCATGCCCAGCATGGCGCCGAACAGCACTCCCAGCCGAACCCAGTGCAGCGTGTGCGATCCGGTTTCAAGCGTCAACTTCTTCATGCTGTTAACGACCGGAGCGGCATCGTCGAGCAGCGACTGCCAGGGAACGATCCCGGTGAGTACGATGGCTACGCCGATGTAAAGGAGCGTACAGACCACCAAGGTGGCAATGATCCCGATGGGCAGATCGCGTTGCGGGTTTCGTGCTTCTTCCGCGGCCGTAGAAACCGAATCGAATCCGATGTAAGTAAAGAAAATTATCGAGCCGCCAGTAAGGATGCCGGACCAGCCCTGTGGGGCGAATGGATGCCAGTTTCCGGGATGAATGTAGTGCGCACCCACGATGATGAATGCAAAAATGGCCGCGATCTTGAGGATCACCATGGTGTTATTAGCTTCCGCCGACTCGCGGATGCCGCGCACCAGAATCACCGTCAGAATCATGACCACCAGGAATGCGGGGAAGTTGAAACCAAAGTGGAGACCCGGGGGGTAGAGAAGATTGCCCTTTAGGTCGCTCAAGCCCGCGGGCAGATAAGCGGGTGAAATCCAGCGCAGGGCTGGATGCCAGCCGAACCAATCGAACATATCCACCAGGTGTGCCGCAAACCCCACGCTAACCGCCATGTTGCTTACGGCGTACTCGAGGATCAGGTCCCATCCGATGATCCAGGCGATCAACTCGCCCATGGTTGCGTAAGTGTAGGTATAGGCGCTGCCTGCAATCGGGATCATCGAGGCCAGTTCCGCGTAACAAAGTGCGGTGAACCCACACACGATTGCAACCAGGACAAGCGACAAGGCCAGTGCGGGACCAGCCCCTGGCCTCCCCTGGGTTGCCGTGTGCCTGACCAGGTAATCGAGAAGCGGAGCGTTGAGGATGGAGGAGGTATCGAATTTCTGCCCTGCAATGGCGGTGCCGACGACCGTGAAAATGCCCGAACCGATCACCGCGCCAATGCCCAAGGCTGTCAGAGACACCGGCCCGAGGGTTTTTTTGAGTCTGCGCTCAGGCTCTTCCGAATCAGAAATCAGCTTGTCGATGGACTTGCAGGCGAAAAGCTGGTTGCCAGTAGGCGGGGCATCAGCTTTGTCGGTTTGGTTTGTTGTAGTGGGTAATTGCGCCAAAGGGCCTCACGTACGAACAGGTTACGAGAATTGAGCATTCTATGCAAAGCATTACAGCGCGGCAAGCAGGGAACCTTCGGTGCGATTTAACGTACTCTTCTGTGACGTTTCGTTCTTTTGGGGGGAAGGCAATTGCAGCAATCTGTGAAGCCTTGGCTGACCAGTCCGTATCTCGTCGCCTATATCATCCTGTACGCTTTGTCTCTCTTTCTTCTGCACCGGCGTGAGCAGTTTGGTGTAGCCGAACCGCTGTCGGTGTTGGTGATCGTGGGAATAGGCTTCTCCG
>QIAS01000422.1:2537-2734 GCA_003225615.1 Acidobacteriota bacterium
CCCGGCCGCGAAACGTTAGCTCTGCTCATCTATCTCGTCTTTGTGGCAGGATTCCTGGCATGGGGCCTTAACCGGATCCATGCGGCTTTTCCCCATGAGCCAGGCACGTCGATGGCTGTTCTTGTGGCCAAGTTATTGGTTTTCGTGATTATCCCCGGTCTGCTCTGGCGGGCGCTGTGGGGTTTCCGCGTGCACGA
>QIAS01000423.1:0-563 GCA_003225615.1 Acidobacteriota bacterium
CTTGAAAATCTCCTGCTCCACCCCGCGCTTGCTCTTGAAGCTCAGCAAATCGATCGCTTTCTCCAGATGCCCGCCGGTCACCACCACCGCCTCCGCCCCCAGAGCATGTAGCTTCAGCGCCGCCGCCTTCATCTGCTCCTGATTCGTAACCGCCAAGCCGGTTAGAGCCGAAGCCTCATCCACATTAGGAGTCACCACGGTCGCCAGCGGCATCATCCGCTCCACCATTAACTTGGCCCCGCTGGAGTCCAGCAGCTCCGCCCCTGAAGACGACTTCAAGATAGGATCCAGCACCACGTTCCCCGGCTTCTCCCGCTCCAGAAAATCCACCACCGCCTTAACCACCTTGCCCGATCCCAGCATGCCAATGTGAACCGCCGCAACATGCATGTCGCAAACCAATTCCGCCAACGTTTCCGAAACTAGCTCCGCACTTGTCGGAACCACCTTGCGCACCCCGGAGGTTGATTGCACCGTCAGCGCGGTAATGCACGCAACCCCATAACAGCTGTGAGCGGCAATGGTCTTGATATCCGCCGTAATTCCCGCCCCAGACGACGGGT
>QIAS01000423.1:571-2991 GCA_003225615.1 Acidobacteriota bacterium
TATCAGCAATGTAGCGGAAACCCTGGCCCGAGCAAAACCCTTCTCCATTCCAGCCATTACTTGCGTGCGAGAAGATTGCGCCCGCAGGACTCACTAATTGCCGGCTAGAGACCCCAAATGACGACGAGCCGGGAATCAGGACGAAGCCAAGCTGAGCGTGAAAACCCAGCAGGACCAGAAGACGGAGCTGATCCAGAGATTATTTGAGCCAATTTTCCATTCCGAGGTAAGTATTACGTAACCCTGCCAAATTCTGCGAGAACCTTCTAAGTAGATGATTGTAATAAGTTTAATGACAAAAATCTCCTAAGCTATTGCCATCTCACCTTTTAGAAAAAATTTCACACTGTCAAATTTCCTCATGTTGATTACCTAGTAAAGGTTTAAGTCCTTCTACGAAAGCGTACATGTCCCTCTGAGCGCAACATAACTGGCATGTTATGCGACAATTAATTACTTTCCCGTTAACAAGTTACCGTGTTTTCCCGATTGACAGCCCCACCCCTCCCAGCTAGCATCTGCCAACCAGAGTTCTGCGGGGGAGATCGACTTAGAGATGCGAGGTGTCTGAATGCGACGAATAGCTCATGGACTGGCCATCCTGTTATCGGTAGCCAGCCTCGGAGCCGGAGCCGCGCAAGCCCCACACAGCTCGGAGTCCGGTAGTACCCAACTCAACCGCACCAGAAGTAATGCCAAGCCCGTGGCGCGGAAACATGCGCCTAAGCCCTATCAGGTGGGCACTGCCTCCTGGTACGGTCAAGATTTTCAGGGCAAGCCCACGGCCAGCGGCGAGCCCTTTGACATGCACGACTTCACGGCCGCCCACATGAAGCTTCCGCTGGGCAGCTACGTCCGCGTCACCAACCTTCGGAATGGCAAATCTGCCATTGTCCGTATTAACGACCGCGGACCGGTGATCGAAGGCCGCATTATCGACGTTTCCTACAATGTCGCCCGTGCCCTCGATTTCAAGTCCAAGGGCCTGCAAACCGTTCGCCTGGATGTCATTGCGAGCCGAGTGGTGGCGATGACACGCCCGGTTTCCCCGGAAACTGCTATGGCGAACCTGCCATAATCACCTATACTGGCGTGGATGCTGGATCCCCGTGAGCGTCTGATTGTCGCCTTGGATGTTCCCTCTGCTGCCGCTGCACAGCAGATTGTGGCGGCAGTGGGGGATTCCGTTTTTACCTACAAAGTCGGCATGCAATTGTTCACCGCCGCAGGGCCGCGGATCGTGCATGATCTGGTCACCTCCGGCCGCCGCGTTTTTCTCGATCTCAAATACCACGATATTCCCAACACCGTGGGCAGCGCGGTTGCCGAGGCCGCCAAGCTTGGCGTGAGCATGCTCACGGTCCACGCCGCCGGAGGCGGCAAAATGCTCCGCGCCGCAGTTGAGGCCGCGCGCCGCGTTGATCCCAGCGTCATGGTTCTGGGGGTCACACTACTCACCAGTCTGGGAGTGCCAGATCTGGACACAATGGGGATTCGCGGAGGAATTAAGGATTACGTACTGCGGCTGGCGGCTCTAGCCATTTCCGACGGCTGTCATGGAGTCGTGACCTCCGCCCGGGAAGCCGCCGACATCCGCGAAGAACTGGATGGCGACTTCGCCATCGTAACCCCGGGCGTGCGCCCCGCCGGAAGTGATCTCCGTGATCAGGTTCGAGTAGTTACCCCCGCCGAAGCTATCTTTGCAGGAGCCACCCACATCGTAGTAGGTCGGCCCATCACCGAAGCTGCCGACCCGGCCGCCGAAGCCCGCGCGATTCTGGGCCAGATCAGCTCCCTGGCTGCCATTTCGTAGTTAAATTCGGCCATGAGCCCGCCTCTTTGCTGTTCTGCCGCGCTCCTGACTATCTTCACAACTTTTCGCAGAACTCACACGCTGAGCACGAAATGAAAATCCCGCCCGGCACACCGCGCTCGCGGTCCTTCACTCGCTTTACAATCCGCGTCGGCTTGCCACACTTCGGACAATCCGTGCTCTTCGACGTATCCATCACCTTCTTGCGGTCCGCAGTCTTTGCAATCTTGGCCATCGTTTTCTCCTGACAGAATTCTGCCCCAAACCCGGCGAATTATAAGAATTGGTCGGTAGTCTTCTCGAAAGGCTGGTCGCACGCCGCAATTCGAAAACAACGCACGCGCGTAAGCGGAAGCCGCCGTCCCGTGATGCACGACCCCGCGATGGAGCTCTCAATTTCTACTCGCCAACCACAATTTTACCTGAACCGGGGCTCACCGTCAGCGTCCTCGAGGGCGCCGTTCTTTTTTCTCGGCCTTTTGGAGAGAGATAGGGCAGAGATTTTTACATTACATAAAGTAGCTCAATCCTTCTGTTTTGCTCTTGACTCCTCGACCATAGCCAGAAAGCATGCTCCATGGCCCGCGCCCTCGCCATTCTGAAAACT
>QIAS01000020.1:0-3425 GCA_003225615.1 Acidobacteriota bacterium
GCTCTCTCATCTTGGCGGGATCTTCCCAATTATTCGTGGGGCCGGCATCGTCCTTGCTGAGCGAGCAGATGAAAGTCCGGTCCTCCACGCGCGCCACATCGCCGGGGTTGGAACGGACCAGAATACTGTTGGGTCGCTTCTTGACATCCAGCGGGATAGCGACTCCGGATAGGATCATGAGCCGCTGCATCGCTTCGTATTCGGCGGGCGAGCCGTCACACCAGTGAATGCGGTCAGGCTTGCACAGTTGCGCGACTTCTTCTACCCACTGCGTGAGTCGCTTGTGCCTGATTTCGCTGCTGGATTCGACTTCGATTGCGATCGTGGACATAAAGGCGTCTCCTGCTATGAGATGCTACGATTTACCCTAGCCCGAAAGGCTCCCACGGGCTGCAAAGACAAGACGCACATTGTCTCCCTTTAGAGGAATTATTCCAAGTGCTGACCCTGCCGTTGCGCCCATTGATTGTCCGCTCCCTGCGCTTCCCCGGATGTGAGGAAAATCACATAGACTTGTGATGCGAGGACCCGAGCGAGGGGTGTTCAGGGCTTTACGCGGTTTGCTCGCTTGGCACAGCCGCCTCGGGCGCGAACTCAGAAACCACCGCATCCAGGTGCTTAAGCGTTTCCTGAACGGTCAGCGAGTACATCTCGCGGTCCACGCCGGCGCCGGAGTCCAGCGCGGTTTTTAAATAATGTCCAGCGATCTCTACTGCCAGCGGGTCTGTAATCAGCCTGCCGGTGCGATTTTTATACTCCACCCAGGCTGGATGCGGCAGGGCTATCCATACGGTGCGTCCTTCGACCAGAAATTTGATGTCGACCGCGTCGGCGTGACGCGTGGAGATCGCGACAATCAGGGCCTGATAGATGCAATGGACCTCTTTCTTTGTCCAGCGGTCAATCGCTGTGAAGTCCTCGTACATGCCAGAAATGACTATATCCCTCTGGGAGGGGTGGGGCAACGCGGACTAAGAGCTTTTAACCGCAGAGTTCGCTGAGTCGGCGCAGAGCTCGCGGAGGGCAAATCGGGTTAAGGCGCCAATTGGATATTATGATTCTGTGCCAAGCAAGGTAGCGGGCAAGTCGGGGCTGACAATTTTGCATGCCAAGCAGTTGGTGAGGCTTCCCTGGCTGATTCACGGATTTTCCACCCGTTCTGGCGGATGCTCTTCCGCTTATGGTGGTGCGAGCCTGAACCTCGGTTTTACCAGGCACGACCCCAAGAGCGCGGTTGAGAGTAACCGGGCGGTGTTTCTGGAAAAGCTCGGCGCCGTCGGCGCTAAGGGCAAATCCTGGCCGCTGGTTACGTTGCGCCAAGTCCACTCCGACATCATTCATTGCGTAACCGGGCCGACCGAAAGTCCCCTAACCGGGGACGGCCTGATCACAGCAACTCGCGGTCTCGTACTCGCCGTCCAAACTGCCGACTGTATTCCGATTATTCTTGTTGATCCCAAGCTCCGGGCGATTGGAGTTTTCCACGCAGGCTGGCGCGGCACCCTGCGACGAATTGTGCAGAAGGCGGTTGGCGAGATGCGATTACGGTTCGCGTCCGAGCCCCGTCACTTGAAGGCCGCTATTGGCCCCGGAATTCATGGCTGCTGCTATGAAGTAGGCGTGGAGGTGAAAGAAAAGTTCGCATCCCAATTTTCCTACGCTGCGGAATTGTTCCGCGAGACCAAAGAGGCAGATCCGGTGCGGGACAAATATCCGCTCCTCTTCCTGTCTGCACGGCCACCCGGGCACACCGAACTGCTTCCTAAACTGTTCCTCGATCTGGTGAAGGCGAATCGTCGACAGTTAATCGATGCCGGCGTTCCGGCCAAAAACATCGAAGCCTTGCCCCTTTGTACGTCCTGCCGAGTGGATCTGTTGTTCTCGTACCGAGCCGAGAAGGGAGTTACAGGACGCATGCTCGGCGCTGTGGGAATTCGTGCAGGGTGACGTGAACGGATCCTGATCGGGCTTCGGAAGAAAAATTCCGAATGACGTACTGGCTAAGTGCTCAGTGCTGGAAGCTGGAGTTCAGGCTGATCCTGCGCCGCTGGCTTCCATGGCGCGAGTCCGTTGCCAGGTGTAATACATGCGATGAATCACGGTGATGGTCGAAAGCACTGCGATGACCCACAGCACGGGAGCCATGCGATTGAAAAGCGCGCCAATTATGATCAGCACCAGGCGCTCGGGGCGCTCCATGAAACCCACTCTACAAGAGCCAATGAGCGATTCGGCCCGAGCCCGAGTGTAGCTCACCATGACGGCGCTGATCATCACCAGCGCGGTCAGCACCACATAGAAGGACCTGTTACCGTGGGCATAGTAGACGAGTAGCCCGAAAAACAAGGCTGCGTCACTGTAGCGGTCCAGCACGGAATCAAAGAAGGCGCCGAAACGAGTGACCTGATTGCTGGCACGGGCGACGCGACCGTCCACGAGATCAAAAAAGCCGGCTCCAAAAATTACCAGCCCGGCGTAAAAGAACATGCGACGCTGGTTGTCTCCCGCGGCGTAACCGAATAAAAATGCCGCCACCACATTGATCACCAATCCCATAAAGGTGAGCACGTTCGGGGAAATGCGAGCCAACGCCATCACGTGCACGATGGCGTGGAGCAGCTTGCCGCAAGCCTTGCCAACCGCATTAGTCCAGGTCATTGAGCGCCCGCCTCACCTACCTGGTCATGAATCGTGCTCAACGTCAACACATCAAGATCGCGCTTTCCGTTGGGCGTAACCACCGTGACCGTGTCTCCCACTTTCTTGTTCAGCAGGGCCCGTCCAATAGGCGAAGTGGTGGATACCTTGCCGGCGGCCACATCGGATTCTTCGCTGGTTACTAGCTTGTACTCAATTTCTTCTTCTTTGGTATTGTCGTAGACCCTTACCGTGGACCCCAGGCCAACCTTGTCCCTGGGGATGTTGTTCATGTTGACCATGGAAAGGTCCGCGAGCCTCCTGCCTAACTGCCGCAGCCGCGCCTTGACGAACTCCTGGCGCTGTTTGGCCATGTGGTATTCGGCGTTTTCGCTCAGATCGCCCAGTGCAACGGCCTTCTTGAGTTCCTTGGGAAGCTCGTGACTAAGCTCATGTTCGAGAGCCGCGATCTCATCCTGGAGCTTCTTCTTGATCTGCTCAGTCATGCCAAACCCGATTATAAACAATTGGCAACGGCTTGCTTCAGTCTGCGGAAATCGGGCGGGTCTGCACTGTTTTAAGTGCAACTGCATTAAGGACAAGCGTTTCCGTTTTACCAAAGGAAAACGGGGAGGAGGTTTACGGATCGGCCACGCCTTAAACCTGGAACCCGCGCCTCGATTGCGTTTCGGGGCAGGCTGGAGTAGAATGTGGGTAGTTGTTCCCCAGGTTCCCTTCGCGCTCGCGGGTGTTCCTTCATGATTAGTAGCGACGGCAATTTCCACATC
>QIAS01000020.1:3436-10399 GCA_003225615.1 Acidobacteriota bacterium
GATCAGCAACCGCACCATCGGAGCTACGGTGGAGAGGTTCTACTTGCTCAAGATTAAGTCCAGTAGCCTCAAGGTGATGGTGCCTTTCCACAACGTCGCCAGCGTGGGCCTTCGGCGGGTAGTTCGCAACGGGGAAATCCAGAAGATCCTTGATTTTCTTACAGATGGCGAATGCAACAACAACACTGACTGGAAATACCGCTTTAAGGAAAACTCCGAGCGAATGCGTACCGGTTCCCTGCTCGAAGTGGCCGCCGTCCTGAAGAGCCTGCTGGTGCTAAGCCAGTCCAAGCCCTTATCCTTCCGTGAGAAAAAGATGCTGGAACGGGCTCGCTACCTGCTTGTGAGCGAGTTGGCAATGGCCAAGAACTGTGAAGAGATCATCATCGAGGAACTGCTCGGCAAGGCGCTCTCCAAAAGCAGTTTAAGGTTCCCGGAAGCTTCGGAATTTGAGGCTTAGGCAGGAGCTAGTACCGGGTACCGAGTTTCATCCCAAAGACTCCCAATTTCCCCAGCAGCCGTCGGTTTACACCAGACAGACATTTTCTCGGTACTAGGTACTCGGTACTGGGGTTAAGACTCATTCTCCCAGCCACGTCCCGTAGGGGCGGAGCGAATCAATGTGGTCGAAGATTATCTTCATTGCTCCCGTAATCGGGATTGCAAGAACCAGGCCCGCCGCGCCCCACAGACGTCCCCAGAACAGTAAAGCAATGGTTACTGCCAGGGGGTTCAGTTGCAAACGGCTGCCGAGGAACTTTGGGTAAAGCACGTTCAGCCCAAAAACGTGCAAGGCCACGACCGTGATGATAACGATCAACAGTCCGGTGGAATGCAACTGCCCAAGCCCCACCACCAGGGGCACGAAAATCGCTAAGAGCACACCCAGGTACGGAATAAGGCTCAGGAAACCGCTCGCGACGCCCACGACATAGAAAGACGGAAGATGAACCAGTCCGAAAATGACAATGCTGATGCCGGAAATGAAGAGGCCTACCAAAAAATTGCCGACCAGAAAGCTGCGAACCATGGCGGAGATTAGGCCTAGCGTAGTGTAGGCAGCATGACGGTTTTTCATGCTGAAGAGCATTACCGTGGCGGAGCGCACGTGCTGCTCCCAGGTCAACATGAAATAGACCAGGAAAGGTACGAACGAGAGCGGCAATAAAGCCTGTGACAAAGAGCCGAAGCCGCGGAAAATGATGTCATTCCATGAAGTTTGCGGCGCCGCAGTCTTCTCGCCCTTTTCTGGTTCCAGCACGTTTTCTGTGGTTTTCTGCAGTTTTTCTGCGCTCTGCCGGAAGTGCAGCAGGATCGAACGAATTTTCGTGGAATACTTGGGCAGGTCGTCCAGCAAGGACATGGTTTGGCTGTAGGAGACGTACATGATCACGTACACCACGCTGGTCAGCAGGAGTACGGCGATCAATGCTGCGACGCCGCGGGGAAGGCGCACGCGCTGTAATAAGTCCACCAGGGGAGCAAGAATGAATGCGAGCAAAATCGAGATGAGCAGAACCGCCAGCTCCCATTCGGCAAAGTAGCAGAACGTGACAATTACACCGAGGGCGACAACGATCTGCGGCCAGTTCCGCTTTCCCGAAATCCGGGCGGTCTCGCCCTGCGCCGGTGAGTGGACCTGAGCCTGCTCGCTCATGGCGATATCCTAGCGGAACTTTCCCTCTCCGGCGCGACATATAATCGCCACGTGGTTTCTGACCCAAACCAAGCAACCCCCAGGGAGTTACCGCGCCGTATTCTCGGCCTTGACGTAGGCTCAAAAACCATAGGCGTCGCAGTCTCGGATCCCCTGGGAATCACTGCCCAAGGCCTCGATACGATCCGCCGTAAAAACAAGCGGGTTGACTTTGCGCAACTCGAGGCTCTCATCTGCCAGTACCAGATTGCCGAGATCGTGGTGGGCTATCCGTTACGAATGAGCGGCGCCGAAGGGATACAGGCGGAGAAGATGCAGCAGTTTGCCCAGGAGTTGCGCCAGCGCTTTGAGCTGCCGGTACATCTATGGGATGAACGGCTGACTTCCACCGAAGCGAACCGGCTGTTACGGGATTCGGAAATGTCTATCAAGCGGCGGGGAGAAGTCGTGGATCGTCTGGCCGCGGTATTGATTTTGCAAGGTTGGATGGATCACAGAGGCAGGTGAACCGGCGCCCGGCTTCCTGAGTCACTGACCTCTTACCGCCTTCCGATACGCCGCCACGTTCCTGTTGTGTTCTTCCAGGCTGCTGGCAAATCGATGGTGCCCGTTGCCGTTGCTGACGAAGTAATAGTAGTCCGTAGTGGCAGGATGCATGGCGGCCTCAAGCGAACTCCTGCCAGGGTTGGCGATCGGCCCCGGGGGTAGACCGGCATGACGATAGGTGTTGTATGGCGACTCGATCTGCATGTCGGTATGGTGCAACGTACCTTGATAGCTGCCGTCGATCAACTTGGCGTAGATGACACTGGGATCGGCATCGAGCGCGATTCGTTTGTCCAGGCGGTTGTAATACACACTGGCGACGATGGGGCGTTCTTCCGGAACCGCGGTTTCTTTCTCAATAATCGATGCCATGGTCACGATCCGGTGAACGTCAGAGTTTAATCCAATCTGCTGCGCTACCTGCCGGAACTCTTTCACCATTATTGCGACCATGTCTTGCATGCTTTGGGTGCGTGTGAACTGGTATGTGTTTGGGAAGAGGTAGCCCTCGAGGGAACGCGCCGTGGGATCGAGATCGTTTATGAGGGCGGCTTGCGAGCGCACCGTAGTCAAAAACTCCTGCCGTGATCCCAGCCCCGCCTCCTCGATCACGTTGGCGATATCAAACAGGGTATAGCCCTCAGGGATCACGACCGTGTGCACGTAGACGTCGCCATGCACCAGTCGCTGATGAACGGCAGTCTCATTGGCAGGCTTGTCGAACATGTACTCGCCCGCCTTCAGCCGGCCCTTGTGATGCCAGTAATGCCAGAGCAGGAAAGCGTTTTCACTGCGAATGACGCCAGCGGATCTGAGCTCCGAGGCGATCTTTCGGCTGGAGTAGCCGGGGCGCAACAACACGAACTTCTGCCCACCAGGCGATAGCGGAACGAATAAAGTCCACGCGGCCCAGCCGGCTATGGCCACCAGGGCGACCGCTAATAATTTGAAAAATGTGCGCACGCTAAAACAAGTTTAGATGATGAATTGGAGACTGGCGTGAGCCGGTGGTCCTTGGCCAACCGTCACGTAACCGTGGGCCATGGAGCAGGGCGCAGCAGGCAGGGTGAGCAATCCGCGATCGGCTGGCCTTCAGCGGCGGCCTGCCACCTGCCCCACCTTCCCTGCAACTCCTGGCCTGTATACGCATCCAATAGTGGATTCTTGAGCAGGGCAGGGGATAGTCCATTCATCAATGAGCCATCTCTATCGTTACCGCGCTATTTTCGTCTTTTTGATTGCGCTGCCGCTGACTGGTTGTCTGTTCCGCTCGAGGAAAGTGGAGCGCCAGGTCAGCACCGCGCCGCTGAAGTCTGCCACTCAAGAGGAGTTAATCGATTGGATCAACTCCCAAGCCAGCAGAATCAAAACCCTGCAAGCCACAGTGGACATTGACACTTCCGTGGGTGGCGCACAGCGCGGGAAGATTACCGATTACAAGCAGATTCGCGGCTACATTTTGGTGCGAAAACCCGCCATGCTGCGCATGATCGGGTTGATGCCCATCGTGCGCAATCGGGCGTTTGACATGGTGAGTGATGGCAAGGAATTCAAGCTCTGGATACCGCCGAAGAACAAGTTTGTGGTCGGCCGCAACGATGTCGTGAACCACAACCCTGCACAGCCGCTTGAGAGTATACGTCCGCAGGCCATCTACGATGCCTTGCTTCTTCCTGAAATTACAGCGGACGAAATTGCGGTTCTGGAGAACGGCTACGAAACCGTGACGGACGCAAAGCATCATCGCATCGACCAGCCCGACTACGAGCTGGACGTGATCCGCAAGGGCGAGCGTGGCTGGTATCTCTCCCGCAAAATTGTGTTCGGCCGAACCGATCTGTTGCCTCACCGCCAGCTTTTATATAACCCGAACGGCGAGCTGATTACCGACGCCCAGTATGAAAATTACAAAGACTTCGGAGGCGTGAGCTTCCCCACGCGAATCAGTATCTACCGCCCGCAAGAGGAGTATGACATCACATTAACCATCGTGAAGCTACAATTGAACCAACCGCTGAGTAACGATCAGTTCGCGCTGCAGCCGCCTCCTGGAGCCGAAGTGGTCCACCTGGATCAGCCCCAGGCCGGCCAGGCGAGCTCGGTGAATGGAACGGATGGGAAGTAAAGGCGGCAGTTAGCAATTAGCATTTAGCCAGCAGATTAAAGTGCTAAAAGCTGAAGAGCTAACGGCTAGCGGCCAAGTGTTTAAATCATGATGAACAAAATGATTGTCGCGAACCTCCTGCACCGGCCCATGCGGTCGCTGATCAGCGTGGTAGCCATCGCGCTCGAGGTAACGCTGATCCTGCTGATTGTCGGGTTGTCGCTGGGAATCTTGAACGATTCCAAGAAGCGGCAGGCGGGTATCGGCGCGGATGTGATCGTGATGCCGCCGGGGTCATCGTTCATCGTCGGACTCACCGGTGCGCCCATGTCCATCAAGGTGGGGGAGATTTTGCGCAAACTCCCGCACGTGGTTGCGGTGGCGCCGGTCGTTACTCAGGTTTCGACAGCCGGTTCGCTGGAAATGATCGCCGGTATTGATCTGAAGACTTATGAAAGCCTTGGCGGGCCCTTTCATTACCTCGCTGGCGGACCGTTCCAGGGTCCCGACGATGCATTGGTGGACGAGCTGTTCGCCAAAGCCAAGCACATTAAAGTCGGCGACACGATTGAGATCCTGAACCACAACTTCCGCGTGGCCGCCATCGTGGAGCAGGGCAAAGGGGCGCGAAAGTTTGTCCAGATTGGGATCCTGCAGGACTTGATCGGCGCGCAAGGCAAAGCTTCGATTTTTTATTTGAAGCTGGACAATCCCAACAACGCCGATCTGGTGGTAGATGAAATCAAGCACGTTCCGGGGATGGAACGTTACGTTGCCGTTTCGATGTCGTACTATCTCTCCATGATGAATCCCAGCACGTATCCGGGACTGTCCAGCTTCATTGATGTGGTGATCGGAATTTCCGTGATTATCGGATTCATCGTGATTTTTCAGGCCGTGTATGCCGCAGTCATGGAGCGCACGCGAGAGATTGGCATATTGAAGTCGTGAGAGAGACGATCATGCTGGCGCTGGCTGGAATTGTGGTGGGAGTCCTGTTCAGCCTGGCGGCTCGCGTGGGCATTGTGCACCGTTTGCCACTGCTGCGAGTGATCGTGACCGGCGGCTGGATATTGAAGGCGACGATCATCGCCATCATCGGCGCTATTTTCGGAGCGCTCTACCCTGCCTACAAAGCCGCGCAGAAAGATCCGATCGATGCGCTGGCCTACGAATAACGTGGTGAGCAACAAAGTGACCAGGTGTTGAATTGCACCGCTGAAAGTGCAATTGTGGAATGCCGGGAATTGCTAGTAACTACTTTGAGAACAGTCCCTTCCGTTGACAACCTCGATAGCCTACGTTATCTTTAAAACTTCGGTAGTTCTGCGGTTGCCCGCCTGATACCCCGCGCGTTCAGCGTAAGGGGGGAACTCAGCGGTCTTCTTTGCGTTTTTATTATCTGGGAGATTTCTGATGTCAACCTATTTCCCTAAAGAGGGGGAAATTGCGCGCAAGTGGTACGTGGTGGATGCTTCTGGGCAGGTTCTGGGCCGGTTGGCCTCCCAGGTTGCCCACATTCTGATGGGCAAAGCGAACCCGAAGTACACGCCGTTCCTCGATACCGGCGATCATGTCGTCGTCATTAACGCCGAGAAGGTGAAAATTACAGGCATGAAAGCGGAGCAGAAGAAGTACCAGCATTACACGGGCTATCCGGGCGGACTGCGTACAGAAGATTTGCGCAAGCGTTTTGCCCGTAAGCCGGAGTTGGTCATCGAAGATGCCATCGTGCGCATGCTGCCCAAGACCAAGCTTGGCCGCCACATGGCGAGCAAGCTGAAGATTTATCGTGGTGAGAAGCATCCACATCAGGCGCAGAAACCGGAAGCGCGGGTGCTAGCGTAGTTTTTCTGTTGAGACGGAGCTTGCCCCGTCTCAGACGCGATTTGAGTGTGTAAAAAGAAAGACGCGGCTGAGCCGCGTCTCTACAATAAAGGACTTGAATGGCTGAATTGGTTCAATATTACGGTACGGGACGCCGGAAGTCTTCGGTGGCCCGCGTCTACTTGCGTCCGGGAAGCGGCGAGTTTAAGGTAAATGGGCGCGCTTTCGAGCAATACTTCGTCACCGAGTCGCAGCGCTCAAGTGCGCGCCAGCCCCTGCTTTCCACGGAAACCGCCGCCAACTTCAATGTATTGGCGAATGTATCCGGCGGCGGTGTAAACGGTCAGGCAGACGCGGTGAAGCTAGGTCTGGCACGGGCACTGATTCTGTTTAATGCTGAGCTGCGCGCAAAACTCAAGGGCGAGGGCATGCTAACGCGCGACTCTCGCGGCAAAGAACGCAAAAAGTACGGACAGAAGGGCGCAAGAAAGCGCTTCCAGTACTCGAAACGGTAAGAAGCAGGTTTCAAAGTTTCAGAGGTATCAAGGTTTCAAGTGAAGAAGGTTGACACTTTGAGACATTTGCAACCTTGAAACCTTGTCTTTGGTGTTCAATTCTTCCTGTGCCTCGCGGCGCGGGGACGGGAATGGCAATCGGGAGCGGCCGCAAGGCACGCGAACGATGCAGACTAAATAAGGAGGTTGATTGGCTAACATCACCATGAAAGAGCTGCTCGAAGCGGGCGTCCACTTCGGGCATCAGACCAAGCGCTGGAATCCCAAGATGAAGGAATACATCTTCGGCGAGCGCAACGGGATTTACATTATTG
>QIAS01000020.1:10488-19719 GCA_003225615.1 Acidobacteriota bacterium
TCATCGGCACGAAGAAACAGGCGCAGGAGAGCGTCTTCGAGGAGGCGACCCGCTGCGGGATGTTCTACGTCAACCAGCGCTGGCTGGGCGGGCTGCTGACCAACTGGGTCACGGTGCAAAAGTCGGTGAAGCGGCTCAAAGAACTTGACGACATGGCGACGGATGGCCGTTACGAGTTGCTGCCCAAGAAGGAAGTCATCAAGCTGGAGCGCGAGCGCAAACACCTGCAGGCCAATCTGGCGGGCATTAAAGAAATGTCACACCTGCCGGACTCAATTTTCGTTATCGATTCCAACAAAGAGCAGATCGCAGTGCGCGAGGCGCGCAAGCTGGGCATTCCCGTGGTGGCGGTCGTGGACACCAACTGCGATCCCAGCGAAGTGGATTATGTGATTCCTGGCAATGACGATGCGCTGCGGGCGATCCGCCTGTTTACGTCGAAGATTTCTGAGTCGATTGCCGAGGGTGCGCAGTTGATGACCGACAAGCAGGTGGCTGAGATGTCTGCCGCGGCGGACCGGGCCCAGGCCGCGCAGGAAGCTGCTGCGATCGATCTGCAAGCCGAGGAAGCCGCACCCGAGGCAGCTGAAGACATCAACATGGAAGAGGTGCTGGGCCCCGGTATTCATAAGAAGCCTGTGGCCAACGAGGATGCCGAGGTTCCGAAGGCGGAGAGTCAGACGGTCTAGGAACAGTTGCCAGTTCCCAGTTCTCAGTTGGAAGAGAAAAACCGGAGCATTATCCCTAAAGGGAAATTCAGACCCGCGCGGGTCGTCCGGCGCGGGTCAAAGTTTGTTGGGCAGCATCAAATTAGGAATAGACGAAGGATTTTTATCGATATGGGTACGACTACAGTGAACATTTCAGCAGCGCAAGTGAAAGATCTAATATTTCCGCGTCGCAAGTGAAAGAGCTCCGGGAAAAGACCGGAGCACCCATGATGGATTGCAAACAGGCACTGACGGAAGCCAAAGGTGACCTCGACCAAGCGGTGGTGTTGCTGCGCAAGCGTGGCGTTTCTGTTGCCGCCANNNNCGGTGGCCAGCTACATCCATGCCGGTGGGAAGATTGGCGTGCTGGTGGAAGTGAACTGCGAGAGCGATTTTGTCGCCCGCACCGAAGACTTCAAGGAACTGGTGCATGACATTGCCATGCACATTGCGGCTTCCGATCCGAAGTTCATCCGCAAAGAAGACGTCACGCCGGAAGCGTACGAGCGGGAGAAAGACATCTACCGTTCGCAGGCAGCCGCAACGGGCAAGCCTCCGCAAGTGGTGGAAAAGATCGTCGAAGGCAAGATGAGCAAGTTCTACGAGGAAGTCTGTCTTTATGAGCAGCCCTTCATCAAAGACCAGACGATTTCGATCTCGCAACTGATTGCGGCCAAGATCGGAAAGCTCGGTGAGAATATAGCGGTACGCCGCTTCGGACGATTCAAAGTAGGCGAGGCCGGCGAGACAATTGCGGTCAGCAAGCCGGAACCAAAGGCAGAGTAAGATCAGGTTTCAAGGTTCCGCAAGTTTCAAGGTTTTCAAAGTGGTGTTACTCGGTGTCTGCTTTAATTGAAACCTTGCAACCTTGAAACTTTGCAACCTGGAGATTAAATGTCTACTCCGATCTTCAAACGGATCCTTCTGAAGCTCTCTGGTGAGGCCCTGGCGGCCAGCCAGGGATTCGGCGTGGATTCCTCCCGCATTCACGAAATTGCCGCCGAGCTGGCCGACCTACACTCACTCGAAGTTCAGATTGCTATTGTGGTCGGCGGCGGCAACTTCTTCCGCGGCGTCGCCGAGCAGGCGCGCGATATGGACCGCGTTTCTGCCGATCACATGGGCATGCTGGCCACCGTGATCAACGCGCTCGCCCTGCAGGATGCACTCGAGAAGCAAGGCGTCTACACGCGCGTACAGTCGGCCATCGAGATGAACCAGGTGGCCGAGCCTTTCATTCGGCGTCGTGCCATCCGTCACCTCGAAAAGGGGCGTATCGTCATCTTCGCCGGAGGCACCGGCAATCCCTACTTTTCTACGGACACTGCCGCCTCGCTGCGCGCCATGGAGATCAAGGCCGACGCGATCCTGAAAGCAACCAAGGTAGATGGCATCTACGATGCCGACCCCATGCTGGTGAAGGATGCCAAGAAATTCAATGAAATCACCTACATGGACGTTCTCAAAAAAGGTCTCAAGGTGATGGATGCCACCGCCATCTCACTTTGCAAAGAAAACAATCTGCCCATCATCATCTTCAACCTGAACCAGCGCGGCAATATTAGAAAAGTGCTGACTGGAGAGAAGATTGGGTCGTTGGTAAGCGCTTGAAATCTGCTGCGCTCTACAAGGATCCGAGACCTGCGCCTTCTCCAGTTCAGATTGAAGTCTTTCCGATTTTCATAAAGCGAGTATCCGGGCCGAAAGATGCTCAAAGCACAGCCGGCTTTGAACCCGGGTTTATAATGCAAAGTTTTGATTCCGGCATTCTACGGAGCTGACGATGGCTCAACCTAGCATGGCTGCAACTCCTGGTCTGAAGGAAATTTACGTCCAGCTAAAGGCACGCATGGACAAGGCAGTGGAGGATTTCCGCAAGGCGATGGCAGCCACGCGCACGGGGCGAGCGTCTGTGCACATGCTGGATAGCGTCAATGTGGACTACTACGGTTCGCAAATGCCGTTGAACCAGATCGCGCAGGTGCACGCGCCGGAAGCCCAGTTGATCACGGTTCAGCCGTTTGATCCTTCTTCTTTGACTTCGATCGAAAAGGCAATCCGCACCGCAGACCTGGGGTTGAACCCGATGAACGACGGCAAGATCATCCGGGTTCCCGTGCCACCGCTTACCGAGGAGCGCCGCCGGGAGATGGTAAAACATCTTCACAAGGTGCTGGAAGAACATCGCACGGCAGTTCGCAATATTCGGCGGGATGGCAACGAAGCCATTAAGAAGGCGCTCAAGGACAAGAAAATCACCGAGGACCAGGAAAAGCGTGCGCTGGATGAAATTCAGAGGTTGACCGATGACGAGATCAAGAAGATGGATGAGATGAGCAAGGCGAAAGAAAAGGAAGTGATGGAGGTGTAGCTAAATCGTTGGTCTCTGACACGTGCCGCGCGAGTGCGCGGCTTTTATTTTGGGTTGCTATCGGCTGCCGTTCCGAAGCAGGAAAGCAGCAATCGTAGTAACCCTGTGCCTCCGTCGTGAATTGATCTTATAATTCCAAAATCATGAAGAAGGTCGTCCACGCCGCTTGCCCGCACGACTGTCCTGACGCCTGCGGAGTTTTGATCACTGTAGAAGAAGGGCGTGCGACGAAGATTCAGGGCGATCCATCGCATCCCGTTACGCGCGGTTTTCTTTGCGCCAAGGTCGCCAAGTATCTTGACCGGGTGTATTCGCCGGAACGGGTGCTTTATCCCATGCGGCGCGTGCGGCCCAAGGGGCCTCTGGGCAGGTCAGACGGGCCATCGTCCGGACTGCGGAGCGTTGCTCCGCCAGGACGGCCGGGGCCGGCTGTCCCTACACGGCCCGAAGCAGCCCAGGCATTTCAGCGCATTACATGGGAGGAGGCGCTCGAGGAAATCACCTCGCGGTTTGAGAGCATCGTCGCGGAGTTCGGCGGCGAGGCGATTCTTCCCTACTCATACGGTGGCACAATCGGCGTGCTGAACGGGGCTTCGATGGACCGTCGCTTCTTTCACCGGCTGGGTGCCTCGCAGTTGGCGCGCACGATTTGCTCGATGGCGGGCGAGGAAGGTTTGAAGTCCGTCATCGGTATCAAGATGGGCACCGAGCCCGAGCAGTTCCGTCACTCCCGCTACATCATCGCATGGGGCGCGAATATTCATGGCAACAACGTACACCTTTGGCCCTTCATCGAAGAAGCGCGGCGGGCCGGCGCGAAGCTGGTGGTCATCGATCCCTACCGAACCCGCACGGCAAAGTGTGCTGACTGGTATCTGCCAATCAATCCGGGCACGGATGCGGCCCTCGCTTTGGGGATGATGTACGTCATCATCAACGATGGCCTCCATGATTCCGATTACGTTGCGCGGTACACAATTGGTTTCGAGCAGCTGCGGCAGAAAGTGCAAGAGTATCCGCCAGAAAAAGTCGCGCAGTGGACGGGCATTACCTCGGCTGACATCGTCAAGCTGGCGCGCGAATATGCGACCGCTCGGCCTGCGGTGATTCGCCTGAACTACGGCGTGCAACGGTCCGAAGGCGGCGGCATGTCCACGCGAACAATAGCCATGCTGCCCTGCATCACTGGATCGTGGAAGGAGGTTGGGGGAGGGCTGCAGCTCTCTACCAGCGGCGCCTACGGATTGAAACGCGAAGCGCTTGAGGGTACTGAATTGATGTTGACCTCGCTTGGGCGACCGGCGCGGGTTGTGAACATGGTGGAGTTAGGGAAGGCGCTCAACAGTCTCGACGAGCCTCCCATCAAGGCGCTCTTTGTCTACAACTCCAATCCCGCAGCCGTGTGCCCTAATCACAACGAGGTGATACGCGGTTTGCAGCGGCCTGACCTGTTCACGGTGGTTCATGAGCAGTTCTTTACTGACACAACCGATTATGCCGATATTGTTCTCCCGGCGACGACATTCTTCGAGCAGAAGGATCTGCAGGCCGCTTACGGGCACTATTACCTGCAGGTCTCAAATGCTGCGATTGAGGCTTTGGGCGAGTGCCGGTCGAATGTCGAGGTATTTCGAAGTTTGGCGCAGAATATGGGGTTCACGGAAGAATGTTTCCAACAGACGGTGGATGAGATGATTGATGTTGCTTTGGGTGCTGACAACCCTTGGCTGCACGGAATCAGTCGCCACAGATTAGAGCGGGAAGGTCATGTGAGACTGAACTTTGAGGGAGCGGAATTTGCAGAACAGCCGGCAGCAGCCGAGCCCACCCAAGCAGGAGGGGACAAAGCGTTTCTGCCCTTCGCCCAAGGCAAGTTCCAGACCGCGAGTGGAAAAGCTGAGCTTTACAGCGAAGCGCTCAAGTCGCAAGGGTTGGATCCCGTAGCTTCATTTACGCCGCCGGGTGAATCGCGAAATAGCGATCAAGCTAAGGCCTTTCCTTTGGAATTGCTCGCCCGCAAAGCCGACAATTTCCTTAACAGCACCTTCTCCAATATTCCATCTGTCCGAGAGATGGAACAGATCGGCCTGCTGGAAATGAATGCGGCTGATGCCACACCGCGAGGCATCGCTGATGGCGACACCGTTCGGGTCTTCAATGCGCGTGGCGAAATCCTGCTTCGCGCCCGGGTAAATGGCGCCGTGCAGGCCGGGGTGGTTTCCGGCCAGCTGAATTGGGCCAAGCTGACGCCGGGTACCCGCAACATTAATGTTCTAACCTCGGAAAAACTTACTGACATGGGCAACTCGGCCACCTTTTATTCCGTCTTGGTTGAGGTGGAGTCTTTTAAGTCTTCCTGCTGAGGTGGATTTGGACGCTCCGTATTGCTCTACCGTATAATTGCCGTTTTCCTTAACTCCTAGAAGCTGAGGTAGTAGCGATTCTTCGTTCTCATCAGGAAAGCCCTGCCTCGCGGCCGTACGCCCGGTTGGGGCCCGCGGGGGGGCCGGGAGTAACGAAGAGCGGGTACGCCACCCGTTCCGGCTTACTCTCCGTTCCAGTTTTCCTTTCACGTCCATGGCCCGGAATTCGTTTTCGTCCCGCTCGCTGCCGCCAGCGCATCTTATTGTTTCTCCTGGTGATGCTTGCATTTTTTTGTCCCCAAAGTTGGGCACAGCAAGACGTGATTACGCGCATCGAGATCCACGGGAACCGGCGCATTCCTGCAGAAACGATCAGAGCCCGTATCTTTACGCGGCCCGGCGACATTTATGACCCTGTGGCCCTCGAGCGCGACTTCAATTCCCTCTGGAACACCGGTTATTTTGAAGATATCAAGTTTGAACGCGAGCAGACGCCGAAGGGCTGGGTCATCCACGTCTATGTCAAGGAACGGCCCACCATTCGCGAGATCAACTACGTGGGCTTGAGCTCCGTCTCTACCAGCGATGTGCTGGACCGCTTCAAGGAGCGCAAAGTAGGACTTTCGGTGGAGAGTCAGTACGATCCTACAAAAATTAAAAAAGCCGAGGTCACCGTGAAGGAGCTGTTGTCGGAACACGGGCGGCAGTTTGCCACCATCCGCACCGAGGTCCGGCCCATCCCCCCGGCTGCGGTAGGCATTACCTTCGTGATCAGGGAAGGACCCAAGGTTAAAGTTGGTAAGATCAAGTTTGTCGGCAACAAGCACATAAATAGCCGCGTGTTGCGCGGGGCCATGAAGAATCTTCGGCCCATCGGGATTCCCCATTCCATCTTTCTGGAAAACCTGTTCTCCAAGACTTACGACGCGACCAAGCTGAATGAAGATGTGGAGCGCGTCCGGGCTGAATACCAGAACCGCGGATATTTCAAAGTTCTAATTGAAGATCCCAAGACTGAGATCCATGACACGGGCCACACCGGATTTCATGTTCCTCTCATCCAGCATGGGCCGGGGAAAGCGGTTGACATCACTCTTCCGATTGAGGAGGGCGACAGGTACCGCCTCGACCACATATCTTTTAAGGGCAACAAAGCGGTGCCCAACCAGAGGGCGCTCCGCGGCTTGTTTCCTATCAAAGACGGCGAGATCTTCAGCCGCGAAAAGATTGCCAAAGGGCTCGATAACCTCCGCGACGCCTACAGCGAGCTGGGGTACATCAACTTCACTTCGGTGCCTGACACGAAATTTGATGATCAAAAGAAGCTGATTTCTCTGGAAATCGACGTGGACGAAGGCAAGCAATTTTATGTACGCCGCATCGAGTTTCAGGGGAATACCACCACGCGCGACAAGGTCATCCGCCGCGAAATTGCGCTCGAGGAAGGCCAGGTTTACAACGGCCGCTATTGGAAGCTGAGCCTGCTGCGGCTCAACCAGCTTGGATATTTCGAACAGTTGAAACCGGAGGATCCCAACACCACCGAGCGCAAGCTCGATGAGAAGAACGGCTTCGTCGACCTCACGCTGAAAGTGAGAGAAAAAGGCAAGAACAGCATCGGGCTGACCGGGGGCGTGAGCGGATTAGCCGGTGCCTTTATCGGAATCAGCTACACCACCAACAACTTCCTCGGTCTGGGAGAGACTCTTCAGGTGCAGGCCAGCATTGGAAACCGGCAGCGTGATTTGCTCTTCGGCTTCACCGAGCCTTACATGTTTGATCGTCCGCTGCAGCTTGGCTTCACGGTTTACACACGCAAGTTCAATTTCGATCAGGCGCAGCAACTTTCCATTCTTTCCGGGCAGAAATTGAACCTGCCTTCGCCCTTCCTGCAGAATTTACAGAACTACACGCAGTCGAGCGCAGGGTTCACGACCTCGCTGAGCTATCCTCTGCACCGGTCGTTCAAGCGTGTGGGTATTACCTACTCTTTTGACCGGTCTTCGTTGGTCGCGGTGAGTAATGCGTCTCAAATTCTTTTCCAGAACCTGGCGTTCCGCGGCATTTCCGGTCCCAATTCGTTGAGCGGAATTATCACTAGCTCGATACTGCCGAATTTCTCGTTCAGCACTCTGGACGCGGCCTATGCTCCGCACAGCGGCAAGAGCCTCTACTTTGGAGGTCAGATCGCGGGGTTGGGGGGAACCGTGAAGTCCATTCGCCCAATCATTCAGTACAAGCAATTTTTTCCGGTACAGAAACGGCGCAATACCGTCGGGATAAATTTCCAGGGCTCTTTCATGACTGGTTATGGCGGGCTGGTGGCCCCACCTTTTGAACGCTTCTATCTGGGAGGCGAAACGGATCTGCGCGGCTTCGACATTCGTTCCGTTTCCCCTGTTGCTTTCCTGGCTAATAAGGCCGTTATTCCTCTGGTGAATCCGGACGGCTCGGCAGTGCCAAAGGATCCAAGGAATCCGCGAGCGGGTCCGTATACGATTCCCATTCCTATCCAGCAGATCGTATTCCCGGGCGGCGACTTGAGCCTGGTCAGCAACGTTGAATACCGCATCACCATCGTGGGACCGGTGGCGCTCGCCCCGTTTATGGACGTGGGCGTAGTTCCGATACTTCGGCAATCGCAATTGAGAATTGCATCTGGCCAACTGAACGATATCAACAACACAGTATTCGGATGTCCTGCGTTAGACGTGGGGCTGAACTGCGTTGGCGGATCCAAGGGTAACCCAGTAAGCGGACAGCCATTCTCACCCTTCCTGACGCCCGTATCAGGAACGAATTGGACACCACGCATGTCGACCGGCCTGGAGCTGCAGATGATGCTGCCGGTTATCAATGCCCCATTCCGCATTTACTGGGCTTATAATCCACTGCGCCTGAATACGAGGACGTCTTCCCCCGTTCCGATTACCCGTGACATGTTCCCGGCTGGGGCGGCGGGTGACTTTACCTATCAGGAGGCGATCGGCTCCTTCGGGACGGGATACACTCTTCGTGAGCCCAGGAAGACCTTCCGATTCACTGTGGCGACGACGTTCTAAGGGCGGTCTCCCGGCAAAAGGGGCGCGTTTGACGCTGAGGCGATGCTGTTCGTATAATCACGCTATCCACGCCTGAAATTTGAGCAATCGGGGTGGCGACCACGCCTCTTCAGGGTTCTTTGGCGGTGGTAAACCTAACCGGTTGCCGCGAATGTCTGAGTAAAGGCCAGGTAGTTCGTGGCACGGCCCAGCGTTGCCTGCAGAAGACATCTGGGTAAATTTCCGAAACATTTTTCAAGGAGTTCAAGCGATCCGATGACAAGCAAGTTTGTGAGATTTCTTCTCGCCATGGCGTTTGCGGTTTCTGTCGCAGCCCTGGCGCAAACCGGCACTGCCGCTGCCACTCCTGCGCCTGCATCGCCGGCGCCGGCCTCTGCTCTGCCAGCAGCACCGTCTGCTGCCCCGTCCGCCCCTATCGTGGCGTGAACAGGAACGAAGGTTGGAACCATTAACATTGAGCAAGCGATTTTTGCCACCAACGAAGGCCGCCGTGATTTCGAAGCTTTGAGTAAAAAGCTGGAACCAAAGCAGACTGAACTCAAGGGCAAGAATGACGAAATCGAGTCGCTCAAGAAACAGCTCAACGCTCAGGGCGATAAGCTCAACGAGGACTCGCGCGGGGGTCTGGTGAAGCAGATCGAGGCCAAGCAGAAGGTGCTCGACCGCGATGTTCAAGATGCCCGGGAAGAGGCCCAGAACCAGCAGAACGAAATTGCGCAGCGCAT
>QIAS01000424.1:0-1420 GCA_003225615.1 Acidobacteriota bacterium
GACACCGAGGTCGATGGCGTTAAGTTGCACTACATGACTGCCGGGCACGGGACACCGCTCATTTTGCTGCATGGTTATGCCGAGACCTCGCTTATGTGGAAACCGATCATTCCACTACTTGCCGAGCGATTTACGGTGATTGCCCCCGACCTGCCCGGCATCGGAGACTCGGCTATCCCACCGGACGGGCTGGACATGAAGACTGCCGCACTCCGTATCCATGCGCTCGCCCGCTCATTCGGCGTCCAGAAAGCAGAAGTCGTGGGGCACGACATCGGCCTAATGGTCGCATATGCCTACGCCGCGCAATTCCCGGCGGAAGTGGCAAAGCTGGTTGTAATGGATGCATTTCTTCCGGGCGTGGCGGGGTGGGAGGCCGTTTACAACAATCCAAGCATCTGGCACTTTCGCTTTAATGGACCTACGCCGGAAGCGCTGGTTCAGGGCCGCGAGCGCACCTACTTTGAATACTTTTGGAATGACCTTGCCGCGGATAAGACCCGCTCCCTGCCTGAAGCGGACCGGCAAGCTTATACGACCGCCTACTCCAGGCCGGGACGCATGCGGGCTGGCTGGGCCTACTTCGTTTCGTTCCAACAAGCCGCGAAGGATTTCGCTCAGTTGTCTCAGACCAAGCTCACGATGCCGGTGCTGGTGATTGGCGGGGAGAAGTCATTGGGCGACGCGCTTGCACAACAGATGAAATCAGTCGCTTCGAATGTAACCGTTGTGGTGCTAAAAGACACTGGGCACTGGGTGCTGGAGGAACGGCCTAAGGAGACGACCGAAGCGCTGCAGAGTTTCTTGTGACATTCGTGCTATGGCGCGCTTAAATTCGGCCGGACGGGCACGGATCGATTGTAGGCTGGACGCTCGAAGCAAGTTCAAACAGTCAGGACATAAGGGACAAATGGGCGAAAGATTCTCAGAAAAAGTGGTGTTGATCGCTGGCGGGACGGGTGGATTGGGCCGTGGGGTGAGCCTCGCCTTCCTGGAGGAAGGCGCCAAGGTCGTCGTCACCTATCGGGATCAGAAAGAATTCGATGCGCTGGAGCGCGCTGCGGGAGGCAATAGCTCATCGCTAGCAGGGCACGTCGTTGACGTGACCAATGAGGCCGCAGTGAACCAGTTGGTCGAGAGAGTTCTCGCGAAGTACGGTCAACTGGACGCCGTGGTGAATGCGGTTGGAGCCTACGCCGGCGGCATGACGCTATGGGAAACCGAGCCGAAAGTATTCGAGCAGATGCTTGCGCTGAATTTGCGCTCCGGGTATCTGATATCGCGTTCAGTAGTGCCAGTAATGCTCAAACAGAAACGTGGAGCGATCATTAACGTCGCATCAAAAGCTGCGGTCGATCATGCGGCTGGCGCCGCGGCCTACGCTGCTTCAAAAGCCGCAGCCGTCGCGATGATGGATTCG
>QIAS01000424.1:1529-4203 GCA_003225615.1 Acidobacteriota bacterium
AAATCGCGGGCGTCATTCTGTTCTTGTGCAGCGACGAGTCGAAACTGGTCCACGGCGCAGCTGTACCGGTGTATGGGGACACCTAAATGAGAATGGTCCAGACGACATTTGACACCGTCTGGCGGAAATGAGGGGCAAAATGAATTGTAAGCACACAGATCAGATCAAAGTTAAGACAACCGACAAGCACGTCTGCGAAGAGTGTGTGAAATTGGGTGACACCTGGGTCCACCTGCGGCTCTGCCTGTCCTGCGGACACGTGGGCTGCTGCGATTCCTCAAAGAACAAACATGCCACCAAACACTTCAAATCATCCACACATCCTTTGATTCGCTCCATCGAGCCGGGCGAATCCTGGATATGGTGCTACGTGGACGAAATGTACCCTGGGGAATTAGGGGTGGCTTAGCCCTTTGGTTTAATGGGCTTGCTCATGCCGCTAGGAGAATGCCGATTACCTACCTACGGACGGCATAGTGCAGCTTGACCACGCCCACAGGACCGTGTCGATCGATTTATAGAACGCACCCATGCCGTAGTTGCCCTTCGGACGCGGACGCTCGAGCCAGTCAACGGAGCCGTCGGATCGGGCAATGAAACCATCGGCGCTGGTGGCGATGTAAACGATGGTCTTGCGCTTGCGGACCATACCGGTACAGGTGGCGTTCAAATCCTTACCCAGAGCACTTTAGGATTTCCATCAACTAAACGCAAGAAAGCAGGATGAATTGGCTCACGGCCCGGCTTGACAGTGTATGCAACGGCGTTTGAAGCTGGTAGAAGGAAAAGGGTCACGCCTACCCTGGGGGGTGAGATGCTTCGACAATTTTCAGCTTTGCTGGCGCTCGCAGCTTTACTCGTTTCCCCCGCAGCGGGATTCGATAGTTATTGGCATTCTCAGTGCAGCCAAAAGGTTGGGGAGCAGTTCGGGTTCGCCGAAGACGCCTGGAAGATCATGCAGCTGGGGAACTTTTCACCCGATTTTTTCGGTCCCGTGTCGGAATACGCCTCCAAGAATCTCAAAGGCGAAGAACTCGATAGGCTCAATCAATATAACGCGAATAATTCGCAGGTCCGCGGGGCCGCGATTTTTCTTCACTTCGACAATCTGAATAATGATTTCCAGAGCAATTCGAATTTCGATTTTCTTTTCAGCCATTTGCTGCAGAGCACGCAGAATCTGTTGGCTGGGTACAACAAGCTGAATATTGATGAGCGAACCCGGAAGGTGCTGACTTTGGTCACGCTCGGTGCGTCGCTGCACGCGGTGCAGGATTTTTACAGCCATTCCGACTGGATTCACAATGATTTCGACAAGATGGATGTGAAGATGGTCAGACTGCCTGCGGGCGCTGTTCGCGCGCCTACCTGGTTTGAATACCGCAGCAAGCACTCCCAGCCCGACAAGTGGCCGTTTCATGTGAAATCGGGGATCTATCCACCCATTCCTAACGCGGTGAACACGCATACTCACATGAACCACGACAACTCGCGCCTGATGTACACGGAATACGAGACTCCCGGGGCGCCGTTGCGCTCGCAGGCGCAATATCACAATGCCGGGTCGGTCCCGGCGCGTGGTGATGATGGCTCTGATCTCGCTCATCAGCAACTCGCTGTGAATACGGCAATGGCGGCCAGCCTGGAGTGGGTCACGAAGATCGAAGAAAACGCCGAGGCGAAGAAATCTATCGAAGCGGCCAAAGGATGGAATCTGAAAACCCACGATCCGCATTTAGCCAAGGAACTGGAGGCGGGCGCGATAACGCAGATGGCTCTCTCCTGTGCGGCGGGCAAATGGGATGGTGATGACCCGCCGGGGGATCGCGGCACCCTTTGCCGCTCGGTGCTGGAGCACAGAATGAATTCGCTGGGCGGAACTACCGGCTCAGATATTAAATCGGAAATTATCGGCCTGGCTGCGAACCTTATCTTGCCCATGGCGCTCAAATTCACCGGCATGTTCTGGGACGTTCACGGGCAGTACCATATTTTGGAACGGCTGGTGGAAGGGGTCGGATCGAGCTCCGGCCACTACAGCTTCGCGAAGAAATGAAGAAGTGACGGGCGGATCACTTCAACTTCACCTCAGCCAGGCAATCACGAGTCCGACCGTAGCAGCAAAAACCACGGCTGTCGTCATCCACCCCAGCACGTTAACCGCCCGCGTGTTCACCCATCTGCCCATAATCCGGGGATTCGCGGTGATGAGCATAACAGCCACCAGGAGAAGAGGGATAGAGAATCCCTGCACCAGTCCCGCCCAGACCAGGGCCTTCATGGGATTGATGCACATGGCAATTACCGTGAAAATGGCAATCGCTATGTTGAACTTCTTCGCCTCGGCTGGCCGGTAATGCAGGCCATGTTTCCAGCCAAATGTCTGGCAAACGTCGAAGGCAGCCCCTGTCGTCATGACGGGAACTGCAAGAAATCCAACTCCGATGACACCCACCGCGAAAAGGACGCCGGCTAAGTTCCCCGCAATCGGCCGCAATGCTTGTGCAGCGTCCGCTGCGGTGTTGATATCGGTTTTGCCCGCCCGGAAAAGTGTCGCTGCCGTGGAAAGGATAATGAAGTATGTGATCAGGTTGGAGAAGAACATCCCGAAGCCGATGTCTCGCGCCGAATGCCTTAATTCTTCTTTGCTGGTGCCCATTCGATCGATCCATCG
>QIAS01000424.1:4408-6274 GCA_003225615.1 Acidobacteriota bacterium
GTACGAACCCCAAATCTGCAGGGCCAGGACCGCCACGGTGATGCTCACCACGATCAGGGGCATGGGTGCCGGTACAATCACGTTTAGGGCGGCGGCCATGCCGCCAATGTCCGCTCCCGCCTCGATGATGTTGCCAATCAGAACCGCAAGCAGCAGGGTATAGAGGAGCCAGGGCCGGCAGTGTCGTTTAATAACGGCAAATAAGCCGTGTCCTGTCACTTGGCCGATCTTCGAGCACAGATAAACCACTACAAACATCATTGGGAAAGTCACCGGGGCAGTCCATAAAAAGGAAGGGCCGAGAGCGGCGCCGGCAGCGGCATAGGTTCCAATGGCAGAGGGGTCATCGTCGGCCGCGCCCGTGATCAGACCCAGGCCAAGCGACCGGAAGACGCCTTGGGGCACCGGCTTTGCGGCTTCATTGCGCAAACGCTCTTCCTGCTCGGGGTCGTGCCTGCGCCGTTCAGCGGGTACAACTGGCTGGGCTGCCATTCGTTGGTTGGAGACCTTCCTCGAAGCGACGCGCTCGCTCGAAATATGAGAACTCTCCTTTAGAAGCAACCCAGCCGCTCTGAGTTGGGTTTTGCCCCGGCTGTTTTTACGAACACAATAAGTTGGCTCCGCGGCACGACCCTGCCGCTGCTATCCGAGCTCCGCCAGTCACGATGCGTGCCGGATGCCGGGTGAATACTGTAGGAACTATGTCAGGAATCGCTGAGCGGGCTTTCGGGCGGTCTTGGTCAAACATTGCTTTTGCCGCGACCGCCGTTTAGATTCACACCCACGGCCAGGTCCATGACGTCAAACAATTTCAATGGGCATTCGATGGTAGGGGAATTGCGCCGGGTCATGGTCTGTTCCCCGCGCAATGCTGGCTGGGACGATCCGCAACATTCCTCCCGCTGGCGCGAGCTGGGCTTTCTCCATCCGCCGCAATTCCAGGACGCCCAGCACCAGCACGAAGCGCTATGCCGCGAACTTGAGGCCGCCGGGGCGGACGTCGTGCATCTGCCTTATTCCGCAGATCTCTCCCTGGATGCGGTCTACACACATGACCCATCCCTGGCAACCGATCACGGTCTCATCCTCCTGCATCCGGGAAAATCCAACCGTATTCCGGAGGCCCAAGCACATGGCCGCTTCTGTCAGGGACTTGGCATTCCTGTGCTGGGGGAAATGACTTCCCCGGCTAGCACCGAAGCCGGAGACATGGTATGGCTGGATGCCCACACGCTGCTCATCGGCAACGGCTATCGCACCAAAATCCCCGGCATCCTCCAAATGCGCCAGCTGCTCGCTCCCCATCAGATTGAGGTACTCGCCGCTCCCCTGCCGTATGGCCCCGGTCCTACGGCCTGCCTGCATCTCATGTCTTTAATGAGCTTGCTGAACGAACAAACCGTTCTTGTCGATCTACCCTGGCTCGCGGTCCAAACTGTCGAGCTACTGCGCGCCCGTGACTTCAAATTTATAGAAAACGATTCCACGGAGCGCGATACCCTTGCCTGCAATGTCCTCTCGCTTGGCAGAAGGCGCCTGCTCGCCCTGGAGGAGAACAAAAAGACAAACCAACGCCTTCACGACGCCGGATTCGATGTCCGCACCTTCCCTGGCTCGGAACTCTGCATCAATGGAAGCGGCGGTCCCACCTGCCTCACCCGGCCATTATTTAGAGGTTGATGGTTTGGCGTTATTTGCGATCTGCTGATCGATAATTTCCTTGTGGCGCGACTCGTACTGCTGCGCCTCGGCTGGCCGGTTCAGCTTTCGCATAAGATCGTGCTCGCCGAAACCAAAGTACATGGCCACAGCGGCGGCAACTGGGAATGAATCAGCGCGCAAGCGGCGAATCCGCTCATGCCTAAG
>QIAS01000425.1 GCA_003225615.1 Acidobacteriota bacterium
TTGTCTCCCCGGTTGCAGCGACGACCATTCGCCTGCGCTCTCCCGAGTATTATTCCGATCTCGCAAAAATCGTCCGGCGCAGCGAAACCATCGACGTAGATGCCCTGCTTCAGCACCTCAACACGGTCGGATACAACTCCGCCGACGTGGTCGAGATGCCCGGCCAATATGCCCTCCGCGGAGGCATTCTCGACGCCTATTCTCCTGAAGCCGACCGGCCCG
>QIAS01000021.1:0-981 GCA_003225615.1 Acidobacteriota bacterium
CCGAACGCATCATCGTCTGCGTGCCCTGCTGGTCCAGAATGCTCCACACCGGTGCGGAATCCACCGCCGACATCATGTCCGCCATCGTGGAATTGGAATCGAGATTGTTGCTATACCCATCGCGCGCGTCCAAGGCACCCTGAATCGAAGTCTGGTTGCCGAACAGCAATGTGAAGTCATCCAGGAAAGTCATCAGCATGCCGTTGCCCATGGGGTACAGCAGGGTGTTGTGGTAACGCGTGCCCTTGATTTTTTTGAGCGTCATGCGCTTCATAACCGCTTTGTAAGGAAACTGCCCTTGCGCGACACCGACCACCTGGATGCCAGTCTTGCCCGCCCGGTAAGCCGCAAAGGTAAGCTGCTCGAGTTCCTTATCGGTGTCGATCCTCGAACTCTTTCAGGCTGTCCGGCAAAACCTGCTGCTTGAGGGCCTGTGCGGTGTCTGAGTTCTTCAGAGCCCGGTAGTCCACCGAGATCACCTGTTGCAGTTCCGCAGGAATCACCGCCCGCGAATTTGTGCCCAGCGGCATGGCCCAAGCCGCCGCACTGAGAAGCAGACAAAACAACAAAACGCCACACGACCAACTCTTCATGGAAACCTCATTGGGGTACAAGTACTTGGATGCCGCTTGCGGCCTTCCAGTTCATTGCAAGGATTACCTCATTGTAAGCCAGAGTGGCGCTTTCCGGGATGCACGAAAGTTCAATCAAGGCTTGCTGGAGTGGGCACCTTTAGTATCGTTCTCGGCCTCGCAGAGTCCTTTGCTGATTTTCTCTAATCTATCAAGCCACTCTTTGGCCGTGAGGTGCTCCGCGGCACGACTCTTCAATTCGCCACCCATGGCGATTGCCGGGCCGGTGGCTCGAGAAGAATCAATTTCGACGTACGTTTCGCCCAAAATACCAGCCGTCTGCGTCGTCGCAATACTGTCGCTTGGGATTTTCAGTTGGTAGGGAGTGCTGAGAAATATTTCCACGTGC
>QIAS01000021.1:986-16112 GCA_003225615.1 Acidobacteriota bacterium
TGAGCACGGACGACGCGCACCCGACCCACGTCCACACCTGCTATTCGAACTGCGGCACCAGCCCGAAGTCCCTCGGCGTCTTGAAAACATGTCCTCACCACGAGCTCCGAGTGGAAAATTTTTGAAGCTGACCAGGCTAGAATCGCTCCCAGACCAATCACAACCATGCTGGCAAGGACCGCCAATCTCCAGCGTCTTTGACCTGGACGCACAACGCCAATCCCGCTGGCCTCCTCATGCGGAGCCACGTCCTGTGCCCCCCTCCATCATTCGCGAAGCATTCCGACCCTTATCCCTTCACTATGTCCGCCCGCTTCCCGACCTCTTGCACGAACGCCTCATCCTTCAAAGATTGCAGGTTAATATCAACGTTCGCCAGCGCACCGGTAATCGCCGCTTCCGCCAATGCAATGCTGGTCGCCAAATCCGAACTCATGTTCGGATTGGTTATTGGCCCCAGCTTCTCGGCAATTTCCGCCACTGCCCTGGCGCGCTCCGCAACCCACAACGGCACTACTGTTGCCCCACGCAGCGCCGCATTGATCGTCGCGTCGCCATTTGCCGAGTCTTTGGCCTGCTTGTAAGCCTTCATCACCGCGTTGTAAGACTCCGCATCCGCGTCAATCGAAGCTTTCAGCTCTTCCCGCAACTGCGAAAGTCGCGCAATCGCCTCGCTCAGTTCCCGCTCATATTGCAGATAAGCCTTCTTGCCACGCGACATGGAAGCCACCATTGTGGCCAGTCCGGCCGCCATAGCCCCACTGGCGGCCGCCGCGCTCCCGCCGCCCGGCGTCGCCGTAGGCGCCGCCAGTTGCTCGATGAACGGCTCGACTCCGGCCCGCAATCCTCCCACCGCCATCTTTCCGCTTATCACCGCCGCCAGCCGGCTCTCCAGAATGAGTGAAGAATCAAAATTCTCCACCTGCAGAAACCATTCCGCCGCCTGCTCCAGCGCCTTCTTGGGAATAAGCCCCACAATTTCGCTGCTGACCGGGGTCACGCCATACCGCGCCGCCTCCCGTTTAACGTACTCAAAAACGCGGTGAATGGGAGTTTGCTCGAAGTCGGTGAGATTCATTGAAACCTGCGCCAATCCACGCACCAGGAAGCCCGCTCCCTTCACATAGCGCAGCCCGCCATTAGAAAATCGCACCGCCTTGGCGACTTTTTTTGCAATGTCGACGTCCGGCGTATTGAGAAAAACGTTGTAGGCTATGAGAAATTTCCGCGCTCCTACGACGGTTGCTCCCGCCGTCGGATGCACTCGTGGCTCCCCAAAATCGGGCTTACGCGCCGGGTTCGTGCCAATCTCATCGCGTATGCCTTCAAACTGTCCCCGCCGGATGTTCTCCAGGTTCTGCCGCTCGGGAGTCGTCGCCGCCGCCTCATAGAGGTAAACCGGAATCTGGTACCGCCTCCAGATCTCCGCTCCCACATGCCGCGCCATGGCCACACAATCTTCAATCGTGACGCCTTCAATCGGAATAAACGGCACTACATCCGCTGCCCCCATCCGCGGATGTGCTCCCTGGTGTTTGGTCAAATCAATCAGCTCGGCCGCCTTGCCAACGCCGCGAATGGCCGCTTCCTGGATCGGCTCCCGCTCCCCAACCAGCGTAATCACGCAGCGGTTGTGATCGGCGTCCATCTCGCGGTCGAGTAGATACACGCCATCAATTTTCATGGCATCAACAATGGCGTCCACACGAGCCTTGTCCCGGCCTTCAGAGAAATTAGGAACGCACTCCACCAGCGTAGACATACGGCAGAAGAATATAGGGCGATGGCACGCGCCGCAACCTTGGCGTAATTCAAAGAAGGGTTTCCGGGAGGTCCGGTTTTAGCCGGAGATCGGTGAGCTCTGCATGAACCGCACTGCGGCCCTGGCAACACCCAAGCACGTCATTCCAGGGACTCCAGCTTCTCAGCCATATGCAATAACTTCGTGACGGTGTTCCAATTTCTTCCCGTGCCAGAGGTCTTCAGGATCTTCTCGATCATCGGCCACGATAGTTTCGGCCGCGCCATGCCGTTGGGATAATAAATATAGAGCTCGCGTCCCTCGATCCTTAACTCCTCGGGAGCTGTCTCGATCGTAAGAATTCTTTTCCGAGCCTCGGCATCAGGATCTGTCGCAAGGAAGGTAACCAGCAATCTGCTGGGCTCAATGCCGTGCCGCTTCGCGAAGGGATTTCGCGCAATTACGTCTCTCAGTTCTGGAACGGTGCGCACGATCACGTTGCACTGAAAACCGAAACTTTGTTCGATGCCCTTTTGGATGCGCCTGGTTACCCTAACCAGATCTCGCTCTGCCGTCCTGAATACGACATTGCCGCTTCGTACATGGGTCTGTGCATCCCGCAGCCTGAGGGATTCATACAGGGACCGCAACGCGTCCATCTTGATGTTCCGGTGCCCAGCAAGGTTGACCCCGCGCAGCATCGAAATAATCACGGCCATTGCAAAACCTCACGATCTCGCCTGCCGGCAGTGAAACAACCGCAGCCTGTTGCTGCTCCCGTGAAGTAACGACTAACGGTTGGACAAAGACGCGCGACGGCGGTTAACATCACTCGGCGAACTATACACGGGGTTTCTTGGCGACGTTGGCGGCCCTTAGCGAGCTTTGCGGTTAAGATGTTTTCAAATAAAATCACTGCCCGAGAATCCAGCAACCCAAATGGAGCAGCTGAATGCCCAAATACCTTATCGAACGTGAACTTCCCGGAGCTGGCAACCTTACTCAGCAACAACTCCACGGCATCTCGCAAAAATCTTGTGGCGTTTTGCGCAACCTAGGACCGCAAATTCAGTGGGTTCAGAGCTACGTGACCGATAACAAGATTTACTGCGTCTACATCGCCCCCAACGAGCAAATGGTGAGAGAACACGCTAGCCAGGGAGGCTTTCCTGCCAACAAAATTTCCGAAGTTAAAACTATGATTGATCCGACAACCGCGGAAGGCTAGGGTTTCTTGCCACCGTGGTTGGAACGACGCGACCGTTTACCCTCTCCGAATCCCCCCAACCCAAGCCGCACTTGTATGGTGTTGACGCCCGGGTTCCGCGACGCCAGCCCCGCATTGGAAATGTGCATGTAGCGAAGTTCCAGGTTCCAGTTAATCTCGCTTCCCAAAAAATGCGTGCCCAGTGCCGCGCCGGACGTGAAGTTCACCGATGATGTTCCGGTCGGCACATCGTGGGTTGTAAATAGCGTGCCCCCGCCGAGCTCGGCGTAGGGAACAAGCCTTCCGCGCGGTACAAAATTCCACTTCAAGCCGAGCGGATTAACCCCTACACCGTAAGCCGTATTCGCCGGCTGAAACACCAGAAAAAGCGGCACGGCATCGACCGCATATTCGAAACTTCCCTTAAGAAAACCGGGGCCGTGAGGCTCGGTGAGTACCCAACCGTAGCGCAGCCCGACGTTGAAGAGGCGGGTACCGCCGGTGCCGCCCGCCACGGAATGACCTGCGCCCGTCCACATCTGGAATTCGTTTCCACCCGCTTCAGGTTGTCCCTGAGCAAATGCCATTGCCGTGAATATCAGGAAGACTCCGCAGAGTCGCACCATTCAGGTTCCTTTAGGAGAAATTACAGTTCCAGCCCGCCCGCTACCGCCAGCATCTGTCCCGTAATGAAGTGAGGTGCGGTAGCGAAGAAGAGTACCGCCGCCGCGACTTCTTCGGCCCTGCCATTACGCCGCATGGGCGTTTCTTTCGCCATGCGCTTCATAAATCCAGCAGCGGCCTTCTCCCCCAGGTCAATCATCCCGGGAGCAACGCAATTTACGGCGATCTCCGGCGCAAGAGCTTTGGCCATCACTTTGGTCAGCATATGCAGTGCGGCCTTGGAAGAGCAGTAGTGGGCATGCGTAGCCCAGGCCTGCAGCCCACCTAGAGATCCCATATTGATAATTTTTCCGCGGCCCTTTCGCAAGAACTTCAACGCCTCGCGCGACACCAGGAACGGCCCCCGCGTATTGGAAGTGAAAATCGCATCCCATTGCTGAAGAGTAATCTTTTCGAACTCGACGGTTTCGTAGTTAGCCGCGTTATTTACCAAGATATCCAGACCGCCCAGTTCGCGCACCGCCTCCTTGACCGTGGACTTCACGCTCTTCTCGTCCGTGACGTCGCAACGAAGTGCCACTGCCCGCACCCCAACGCTGCTCAGATCGATGACCGTATGCTGCGCTTCTCGCGCTGAGTTCAGAAAAGTAATCGCCACATCCGCTCCGGCCTGTGCCAGCGCCAGCGCACTCGCTCGTCCCAGCCGGCGTGCGGCTCCTGTAACGAGTACAGTTTTCCCTCGCAGAGGCTTGTGGCTCTCTTTCGGCATGCCATGGGATTGTATCGTGGAGGCTCAGAACTGTGCCGCGAGGAATGTTTCGACCGCGTTCAGAGCAAGCGTGGCGACGGCCGCTAGATGGCGGCAACCTGCTGCGGCAGATGGAACCTTTTCCCCTCGTTTTGTATGAGGCGGCGAAACTCAGCGAAGACGGCTTTGTCCCACCACCCGCGCTCCACTTCCTCCTGCATGATGGCGAGTACCTTGCCGACCGGCAGAGCGGCTTTGTAAGGGCGCGATGTAATCAGCGCGTCGTAGACATCCACAATCTGCAAAACCCGCGCGGTAAGAGGAATTTGCTCTCCCCTTAGCCTGTCCGGATAACCCGACCCGTCCTGCTTCTCATGATGATGGCGGATGATAGGCAAAACCAGATGAAAAGACTTGAGGGGAGCACAAATATTTTCCCCAGCAACCGGGTGTTTATGCACGACGCGCTGCTCTTCCCAACTCAGCGGCCCGGGCTTAAGAAGAATCGCATCCGGCACCGCCACCTTTCCGATATCGTGCACAATACCCGCCCGGCGCAGTGCGAGGATCTCTTGCGGCGGTAGTCCCAAATGCTCCCCCAGGAGGGCGGAATAGTCCGCGAGTCGCTCACAATGTCCTTCCGTGTAGGGATCTTTTTCTTCGATGCTGCGCGCCAGGGCAAACAGCACCGACTCAGCCCGCTCCAGTTCGTCGGTATAGGCTTTCTGCCGCAGCAAAGACCGTACCCGCGCGGTCAATTGCTCGCGGTCGACAGGCTTGGTGAGAAAGTCGTCGGCTCCCGCCTCTATCCCAGCCACCCTGTCTTCCGTCGCCGTCATGCCTGGGATCAATACCACCGGCACAAGTCGCGTATCAGGATTGCTCTTAAGCCGGCGACAGACTTCAATGCCATTTAACTTCGGCATGCGCACATCGAGCAGGACCAGGTCCGGACGCAAACGCCCAAATTCCTCCAGCGCCGCTTCGCCATCCCGGGCTGTAGCCACTCGAAATCCTTCCAGCGAAAGCAGTCCCTGCAAGCCAGCAAGACTGGCCTCGTGGTCATCCGCAACGAGAATCGTCTCAGGCACGGACAGGAATGGCATCTCAGCAGCCCATATTCGTGACGCTATTGTCTGAGAAGGCCTTAACATTTGAGAGATAACGTGGGTAATAGCACGTTTCATTACTTTTCGGCTAGCCTCGGTATGCTGGCGAACAATGGAAAAATGCGCGCCAGAACTGCTAAACTCCCGCCATGCCGGAGTCTCGCGAAGTTGTAGTTTACTCCCGCAAAGGCTGTCACCTTTGTGAGATCGTCAAAGAAAGCCTGGTCAAACTGCAACGCCAGGCCGGCTTCACTTGGCGGGAAATTGACGTTGACTCTGACGAAGAACTGCGCCGCCAGTTCACCGATGAAGTTCCCGTGGTCTTCATCAACGGCCGCAAAGCCTTCAAGTACCGCATGGACGAGCGCGAATTCCTTCGCAAGCTGGCCTGCTAAGCTACAAGTTGTAGCGCAAAGGAGCCATAGATTCTGTCCGGCACTCCACTCCATTCGAGATCCAGGCTGCGAACCCAGCTCTACGCCGACCCTGGCGGCCGCTTTCTCCACGACGTCATACTCGAAAGCTGCCGCCGCGTACCGCAGAAGACAGCACTGATTGATACCTCCTGCAACCGACATATTTCCTACGCCGAATACAGCGAAATTCTCGAAAGCCTTGCCCGCGGATTGACCGCAACTGGCCTCAAACCGGGCGACGTGGTAGGGATTTACCTGCCCAACTCCTGGGAATTCGCCGCTACCTATCACGCCACGACCCTTGCCGGCGGCATTCCCACCTTGTTGAATCCGTCTTACCGCGAGCGCGAGGTCCGATACCAACTCGAAAATTCCGCTGCCACGCTGCTGATCACCGACGGATCGCTGATCAACGGGATGAATTTGGGGGGACTTCCCAAACTCCGCCGCGTATACGCGACCCGGCAGCCCGCTAGCGGCGCGACCGCATTCGCCGAACTGCTGCGGCCCACGACCTCGTCCCTGCCTAGCCCCGCGGAGCCGTCCGCCAGCTGTCTGGCCGCTCTTCCCTACTCGAGCGGCACCACGGGATTGCCGAAAGGTGTGATGCTGTCCCACCACAATCTGGTTTCCAATATCTACCAACTCACAGGTCCGAACGCCACCGCCATGGAGCGGAACGATGTGCTGCTCTGCTTCCTGCCGCTCTATCACATTTATGGGCTGAACGTAGTATTGAACCCGGGGTTGACACTGGGTGCGACGGTCGTCCTGATGCCCCGTTTCAACCTGCAGCAGCTATTAGGCTTACTCGTCAGCGAAAATGTGACTACGATGCCCACGGTTCCACCCGCGCTGAGCGCTCTCACCCAGGCGGCGGAAGCAGGCCTCTTCCCGAAGAACCACCACCTGCACTGGGTTAAATCCGGAGCTGCGCCACTCGCCCCCGAACTGGCCCGGCGTTTCCAAGCACTCACTGGAGTTCTCGTATGCCAGGGTTATGGCATGACGGAAGCGTCTCCTGTCACTCACGTCGGCTATCTGGAACCTGAACGCTATCGTCCTGAATCCATTGGACAGCCGCTAGCCCAAACTGAGTGCCGGGTACTGGATGAAAACGACAACGAAGTTGCGCTTGGCCAACCCGGAGAGCTGGTGATGCGCGGCCCCCAGATTATGCTGGGCTATTGGAAAGAACCGCAGGCGACAGCCGCCGTCCTGCGCGATGGCTGGTATTGGTCGGGAGACATCGTCCGGCGCGACGAGCAGGACTTCTACTACGTTCTCGACCGTCGCAAGGAAATGATCAAGTACAAAGGATTCCCCGTGGCCCCTGCCGAAGTCGAGGCGTTGCTCCTGGAGCACCCGGCGGTGCGCGACTGTGGGGTCATCGGCCGCCCTGACGCGTGCGCGGGCGAGATCCCTGTCGCCTTCGTCGTGCTGCGCGAAGGCTTCACCGCCTCAGCCACGCTGCAACAGGAAGTCTGCGACTTCGTAGCCCAGCGCCTCACCCCGTACAAGCAGCCCCGCGAGATTCACGTAGTAGAAGCAGTTCCCAGAACACCCTCCGGAAAGATCCTGCGCCGAGACTTACGAAAAGCTCTAGCCGAAAACTAAACCTTCCCTGGACAAGCGGGACTGATCACTAATTGCCGGTCACCGGTTAACGAAATCCAGCCCGGCACGTCCGATGCATCATGTCCTTGTCCATCTCCGGTCACTTGCGAGTTGCGGCCTGCGCCGTAGTTTTTCTTTCCTCAATTCTGCTGATTCCGGAGCTCTGTATGACGCAACCTGAGGATCAGAAGCCGCGTTCCACCGCTCCGAGCCTGATCGGCCTGTGGAGCAGCGAGCAGGTCACAGGACCAAACGTACGGGGCGAGCTCACAATTGAGGCGCGAGGCTCAATATGGCACGCCAAAATCGCAGGTCTTGAGGCTCCGGTCCAGCACAAGAATAACGCCATCACCTTTGTACTGCTGAAAGCAAAGGGAGAATTCCGCGGACATTTCAGCGCCGACGCGAAGAGCATCACCGGAGATTGGATTCAGCCCACCAGCGACGTCTACAACAACCGCTACGCCACGCCAGTCCAGCTTTCGAAGAAGACGGAGGGATTATGGACTGGCAACGTAACCCCCTTGCAAGAAAAGCTGTCCTTTTACTTCGCGATTCAGCCAGCAAAGGATGGCTCCATCACCGCCACAGTACGGAATCCGGAGTTCAACTACCTCGCCAGGCGGGTTTACAGGGTTGAATTGAAGAACGGGCAGGTTAGTTTTTCAAATAGCAAGGATCCGGCCAATCTGCTCCAGGGGAATTATGACGAGAAGACTGACCGCCTCTCGATATTTTTTGCAGACTTTTCGCGCAGCTTCGAATTTGTGCGCCACGAGAACGACGACGTGGCCGGATATTTTCCACGGGTACCGCGAGGCGCAGCTTTTGCATACAGAAAGCCTGCCGCGGAGAACGATGGCTGGTCAACCGCTTCGCTCACCGACGTTGGATTGAATCCGACTCCGATTTCAGCCCTCATCGAAAAAATTCTAAGTGCCGATCCGCTGAATAATCCCGTAAACATCCACAGTCTTTTGATTGCCCGCCACGGCAAGCTGGTCCTGGAGGAATACTTCTACGGCTTCAATGGAGAGCGGGCGCATGACATGCGTTCCGCCGCCAAGACCTTGGCGCCGGTCTTGGCGGGCATCGCGCACCACCGCGGCGCCAAACTTGGTCCTGAAACACGCATCTATCCGCTGTTTGCCGAATACAAGCCCTTCGCAAATTGGTCTGAGCGGAAAAGTAAGCTCACCCTTGAGCATTTGATGACCATGACCTCGGGCTATGCTTGCGACGACAACGATGACTCCTCCCCGGGAGAGGAGAACCACATGCAGCAGCAGACCAAGCAACCGGACTGGTACAAGTACACGCTCGATCTACCCATGATGAGTGATCCCGGAGGAGAACACGCCATCTACTGCTCGGCCGACATCAACCTCGTGGGTGGGTCAGTGCGAAATGCAACGCAGGCCTGGTTGCCGGAGTTCTTTGACGAATATCTCGCGCGCCCGCTGCAGTTTCATACCTATCACCTGAACCTGATGCCAACCGGCGAAGCGTACATGGGCGGAGGGGCCTATGTGCGACCACGTGACGAACTCAAACTCGGCCAGCTTTATCTTTCAGGCGGCGTTTGGAATGGACACCGAGTTGTGAGCAAGGAATGGGTGGAGCAGTCCATCGCTAATCACTCCAGTTTTACGCCGGCCATGGAAATCGAAGGAGAGCACGAATACGGCTATGGATGGCACATTCATTACCTCAAATCCGGCGGTAAGGTATATCGCGATTGCGCAGCCGGCGGCAACGGGGGGCAGGTGGTGATTGTGATTCCAGAGTTGGATATGGTCGTCGGCTTCAACGGCGGCAGCTACGGAGAGTTTCCCAAGTGGTATCGCTGGGAACTGGAACTGGTGCCCCAGTACGTCATTCCTGCCGCGTTGCCGGAAGCAGAGCGCTGATTCGAAACCTCCGCTACAACTTCGCCCGCAGCAGGCTGATCACATCGTCCGACGTAATCACCCCCGTCAGCTTCCCGTCTTCGTCGACTACGGGCAGCGTGAGCAGGTTGTACTTATCAAACTGTTCGGCCACTTCTTTCTCGGCCACTCCAGCACGAGTGGAAATCAGGGGCTCCTGCGTCAGTGATCGCAGCGGCGTGTTTTCGGAGGCGAGTACAAGCTTGGGCAACGCCACCGCACCCACCAGTTTGCCCGCCTGGTCGATCAGGTAAACAGTGCTGACGGTCTCCACTCCGCCTTCAAAGTGGCGCAACATTTCGATGGCGTCGTGGACCGTCGCCGTATCCGGGAGCGCCATATACTCCGTTGTCATGCGGCCTGCCGCCGTGTTCTCCTTGAACTCCAGCAGGTCGGTCACTTCTTTCCGCTCCTCCGGCTGCATCTGGACCAGGATTTCTTCGGTGCGCTCTTCAGGCAGGTCGGCCAGGAGGTCGGCGGCGGCGTCCGGTTCCATCTCTTCAACAATGTCGGCCGCGCGTTCGGAATCGAGCGACTCCACAATCGCCTTCTGCACCCGGGGCTCGACTTCTTCCAGAGCTTCGGCCGCCACCCCCTCATCCAAAGTCTCAAAAACAGCTTCCCGCTCGTCCGGCGCAAGTTCTTCGATGATGTCGGCAATGTCGGCAGGGTGCAGCCTGGCAAGGCGCTCGTGAGAAATCTTCAATTTCACACGCCGTGCAGGATCGGTCTCAATCAGATCGACGAAGTCCCAGGGTATTAACCGCGCCGGGATCTGGCGCAGCAGCAGGTTCAGCGCCGCCATGGGCACCATGCCTTTGAGCAGCCGCCGCAGCGCCCCGCGAGCTCCCACATCCACCGAGCCCACTTTTAGTACAGGCAGGTTATTTATGTTTTCATGATTCAGATCAACATCATTGACTCGCACCACCTTGCGTCCATAAACGTCAATCACCTGCTGGTCGAGCAGGTCGCGCTCCAGCAGGAACAGGCCCTCAGTGCCTTTAGTGGAAGCCCAATCCGCAGAAGAGGTTTGGGCCCGAATGCCCCCATTGATCGAGGTCACGGAGGAAAACGGCAACATCCGCTCACCGTTCTTCGTTTTAATGATCAGCATCGAGACCCGGGCGCGGTCTTCCTGCGGTGCCAGGGCAACTTCCCGCACACGTCCGCTGGGCTTGCCCGATGCGTCAAACACCGGGGCGCCCAGCAATTCGGTCAGTGCCACCGTGGCCATGGCGTTGAGAATACTCAACTGTCTGCTCGGAATCTAGACACCTTTAGCAGTTTTTTTGAGAAGAGTAGAAGATTTAGAAGCGCTCTTCTGGGTAACGCTTCTTGCACCGCGGAACAGGACGCGCAGAACTTGTGGAGAAGCCTGATTTAGCGACCTGACCGTGCCCGCATTGACAATTGTGGACCGGAAGGGCAAACTACCGGATTCGCCAACCAGCCGCTCCCCCTTTTATCTGAACGCGGTGAGACGTAGGATGTTTAGGATGGCGAAGCCTGGGTCTTCAGGCTGCAGCACCGACTCGCATTTATGACCGACAAACGGGTCTCCTATACGCTGGATTCGACGCTGGAGACCGTCAATAACGCCGAAGAAACGGCCAGCCGCATGGCGGCCGAAGCCGGCTTTGGCGACGAAGACGTCATGAAGATTTCCATGGCGGTTCGGGAGGCGGCCGTCAATGCCGTACTGCACGGCAACGCTTACGACCCAGGAAAGAAGGTCACCCTGAATTTTGAGCGTACCCAGCGGGACCTGGTGATTACAATTCGCGACCAAGGCAAGGGGCTGGATCTGGAGAAGATTCCGAACCCCCTGGAGCCGGAGAATCTGTTAAAGACCTCGGGACGCGGCATTTTCATTATTCGCTCGTTTATGGACGAGGTGGAAATTCACCCATCCCACACGGGCACCGAAATCAAACTGATCAAGCACGTCCACGGGTAGCCGCGGACGTAAGGAGGGCTTTCCAGTGACCATGAAGAGCAGCACTCGTCAGATCGATGGCGTTACCATTGTCGATCTCAGCGGCCGCATCACTCTGGGCGAAGGCAGCGTCGTGCTGCGCGACCAGGTGCGCGACCTGCTTTCCAAAGGCAACAAGAAAATTCTGCTGAACCTCGGTGAGGTGAACTACATTGACAGCTCCGGCATCGGCGAACTGGTCAGCGCCTTCACCACCGTGCGCAACCAGGGTGGCGAACTCAAGCTGCTGAATCTGACCAAGAAGGTTCACGACCTGTTGCAAATCACCAAGCTGTACACCGTTTTCGACGTGAAGGACGATGAAACCTCGGCGGTGAAATCCTTCAGCTAGGAGAGCGCGGCCAGTGAGTCCTGGCTGGTTGTTCGCCGAGCGGCACGTGACTCTTGCGCTGGGATCCCGCGTTTGAATCGTCATTCAATATTGTCATGCTGAGCGGAGCGAAGCATTCCTGTCGGTCACCCGGCCGCTTCGCTCTGATGACAATTCCACCAGGTTCTGAACTTCTCGCCAACACTCGTTGCGTTTTTTTTCCAATTCTATTTTGGGAAATCAGCAGATTAATTGTAGTTTCTGTCCCCCTTTCTTAGCCTAACGGGCAATACAATTGAGGTTGCGCATTCACGTCCGGAGAATTCGGAGGGGGCCTTGGCGCTTCGGAGGTCACATGGTCTCGTATTCGAAGGCGTTCTTCCTCCTGCTTATGACGGCGCTGATTTCTCAAGTGCTCTCGGCTACGGAATGCATTCCTTTCCAGGAGGCTAGGCAGCACATCGGCGCCACGCGCTGCGTAACCGGCAAAGTGGTGCGCGTCGAGGAAGGCGATAAAGGCGTCACGTATCTTGATTTCTGCGAAGACTACCGCGTCTGCCCTTTTACCGTGGTGGTGTTTCGCAGCGATCTAGGCCACGTCGGCGACGTGCGCCAGTTAAGTGGCAAGACGGTGGAGATTCACGGAGAGCTTAAGGAATACGATGGCCGCGCTGAAATCGTTCTGAGCCGTCCCAAACAGTTGACCGGTGACGCTGCCCTGATCCCTCCATTGCCCAAGACGTATGACGTTGAGCGTAAAGGTCACTACAGTGCCGGAAAGTCCAGCCGCCCCAAGGCATCGCGCAAGACCCGGCAAAAACGGCAATCACAGCCGGTCGGTATCGAGGACCCGAGCGATGCCCAAAACTAGCCGGAATAGTTCTCAACTACACCATTCCTTTTCGTAACTCTTCCAGCGGATACTTCGTCCCGCGCCAGACGATTCCATCATTCCATAAGGTCAGAACCATAGAGCGCAGCAGTGTATAAGCAAAGAACAGAGTGCTGATGGGATGCAAGAAGAAGTAATATGGCGGCACCGCCGAACGCAGCGACATGCCTGCATAGATCGCGAACATCGAACCCAAAGCCACCGCATACGGCACGCGTGCCCAGCCCTGAGCAAACCAAATCCCCACGAATGGACCGAGATTCAGAAAAATTAAAGTGATACTTGAGGCCACAGTGCGCCACCACTGGAACGACATAATGGCAAAGAAGTTCTTAGTCAGGTTACGCACCACGCCCATGGCGCCTTTGGCCCAGCGGATCGAAATCAAATCTCCGCCAAACACGTTGCGCTGGCGGTAACCGGCATTCTTCACCACCTTGCCCAGCTTCATGTCGTCCAGGACTTCCATGCGCAGCGCTTGGTACGTGCCAATCGCTTCATAAACGCTACGCCGAATGCAGTTGAACGCGCCTACTCCCATGTGGTCGCGTGTCTCGGGATCCGCCACTTTCCATGGCCGGTGCCCGAAAACAAACAATGTCTGAAAGAACGCGATCATCATCTTTTCGCCCGGCCTCTTCATAATCATTCGCGGGAACACGACGAAGTGGTCGGCGCGTTCCTGTTGACCATACGCCAAGGCACGGCGCAAAGAATCGGGCTTGAAGAGCACATCAGCGTCGGTGAACAACAGCCAGTCCCCGGTTGCGAGTTTGCCCGAGGTCCACATGGCATGGGTTTTTCCCAGCCACCCTGAGGGCAGCGCCGCAACGTGGAGCACCTTGAGGCAGCCGTGTGCCTGCGGAGTACCTGCCATTTGATCCATGAGTTCGCCGGTGCGGTCAGTGGAACGGTCGTCGACGGCAATCACCTCGTAGTTGTCATAATCAAGCGCCAACAAAAGACGAAGCGTCTCTGCGATGTGTTCCTCCTCGTTGCGCGCGGGAACAATGATGCTGACGCGGGAGTTTCCCTTTCCCGAGGCTGGCTTCCGATCCCATTCTGGCCTGGAAACGTCGGCGATTTTCGGCATGCCCAGCGCGGCATCCACAATACGGGAGAACCACGCCACGGCAAGAACGCTGCCTGCAATCCAATGAAATAAATTCATCTTTGACTCAGCGCGTTTGAGGAAATTTCTCGGCGGTTTCTGCGGTTCAGGCTTTTACCTCGCTGCCGGTCACGCCATACTGGGCGCTGGCAATTGTTGGCGCGAATCTGCTGCCATAAAACAGTATGGCAGAGGAGATCGCCGTCGCGATCACCGTGGTGATGAATCCGGCCTCGAGCGACGAGCGATCAGATACCTTACCGATCAACCACGGAGATAGAGCGTCCCCGAGAAAGTGGATGATAAACAGGTTCAAAGCAATCGCGGTGGCACGGATGTGGGCGCCTGCGGAATTGAGGATCGCGGCATTCAGTGGAGCCGTGTTCAGCAGCAGAAGAAAACCAGCGATCGCAATTCCCGGAACCATGGTTCGGCCACGGGTGAACAGAGCGATCATCATGACCGGAATTCCGATTCCCATGCTGGCGGCAGAGACCAGATAGTACGCGCCCTTTGTACGACTCAGCAACCGGTCTCCCAACCAGCCTCCCATCAGCGACGCAATCGTTCCATCGATGGCAATGATCCCTCCAAAGAGGTTATTCGCCTGAAGCAAGCTGTACCCTCGCATACGGGAGAGAAATGTAGGCATCCATACCAGCAGTCCTCCCTGGGCGAAGGTCATCATGGCCATGCCTAACGTCGCTGTAAGGAATGCGGGATTGCGGATCAAACGCAACACATTCTCAATCGTGTCACGAAACAACCCACGGCTCGCCCTCTCTAGCATTTCGCGTACTGAATCAAATTGCCCGCGTTCGGGTTCGGGTATAAACAGCATCACTGTAGCCAGCAAAAATCCCGGAACGCCCGCGACGTAAAAGGGCGTGCGCCATCCATATCGAGTTCCGAAATGCCCGCCGATCAGAAAGCCGAGCGCGACGCCCACAGGGATGGCGAGATAAAAAACACCCAGCACCCGGCCACGTTTTGACTGTGGAAACAGGTCCGCCACAAACGTCGGCGAAATAGTGACGAAGCTCGCTTCACCGATCCCTACCAGAGTGTGCCGAATAAGCAGCGCCTCATAGGTGTGAACGAAAGCGGTTAACAGAGTAATCCCGCTCCACGCAAACGCGCCGAGCGCAATGATGAGCCGGCGCGAATAACGGTCGGCCAGCGGTCCCATGAATGGCGCGGCAACGGTGTAGCAGACGAGAAAAACGGTGGTGAGCCGGCCGATTTGTGCGTCGGTGACGTGAAACTCTGTTTGAATCAGTGGCTGAACTGCGTTGAGCACCGTGCGATCGATGTAGTTAAGCAGGTTCAGCAGGGTCAGGACGGCGAGTGCGGTTCGCGGATAGAGCCGGGATTGGGTCACCAAGCGAGTGACTATAACACGGTGCTCTAGTCGGGTTTCGTTG
>QIAS01000426.1 GCA_003225615.1 Acidobacteriota bacterium
TGGGCATGAGCTGGGAATGTATTCGTGGCAGTTCTTGCGGGACGTGTGTCCGTGCGCCGAGTGCAAGGCGGCTCGGGGGACGGCGAAGGTGGGATAGGACAATAAAGTTTTGATTGTTGATTTTTGATTGTTGAATGAACGGCGTGGCTCCTCCCAGTTTTGCAATCTACAATCAAAATTCAAGAATCAACAATTCACTGAGGGCTGTACACAACTTGTCTTTTCTCGACGAACTAAATCCTCAACAACGTGAGGCGGTGGAGACTACCGAGGGGCCGGTGCTCATCCTGGCAGGCGCCGGGAGCGGGAAGACTCGCGTTATCACCTACCGTATTGCCCACCTGATCGAGAGCATGAGCGTAATGCCGGAGTCCATCCTGGCGATGACTTTCACCAATAAAGCCGCGGCGGAGATGGGGGAGCGGGTGGAGAAGCTGGTGGGTGGGCTGTCGATTGCCAAGCCGGTGATCTCGACCTTTCATTCGTTCTGCGTGCGGGTGCTGCGGCGGGAGCGCCACCCATCGGCCATACGAAGCAGTTTGTCATCTACGACGAAGCCGATCAGCAGCAGGTCGTTAAAGGCGTGATGCGGCGGCTGGGGATGGACGACAAGCAGGTCACTCCGCGGTCAGTTCTGGGGCACATTTCCTGGGCCAAGAATCATATGCTCGACCCGCAGGAAGTTTACCTGCATTCGGCCGATCCCAAGACCGAGCGCGTGGCCCACATTTACGAGGAATATCGCAAAGAGCTGCGAAAGGCGAACGCGCTCGATTTTGATGACCTTCTGCTTGAAACCGTGCGCCTGTTGAAGGCTGTCCCCGCGGTGCGGGATTATTACAACCGGCGCTTTCAATACATTCTGGTAGATGAATACCAGGACACCAACCGTCCCCAATACGAGTTGATGCGGATGCTGGCCGGTACGCGGCACAACATCTGTGCTGTCGGCGATGAAGACCAGTCCATTTATTCCTGGCGCGGGGCGGACATCCGCAACATCCTGGAGTTTGAGAAAGATTTTCCCGAGGCGAAGATCGTTCGCCTGGAGCAGAACTACCGCTCGACGCAGAACATTCTGCAGGCGGCGTCGGCGGTGGTGGCCAACAACGTCAAGCGCAAAGGCAAGAACCTGTGGACCTCGCGGCAGGGCGGCTCGAAAATCGGCTATTACGAGGCTCCGGACGGGGAGAATGAGGCTCTGTTCGCGGCCGACTGGATTGCGCGCTACCTGCGTGAGGCCGCCGATCAGGGAGAGACGCCGCGGGCTGCCGTGCTCTATCGCATCAACTCGCAGTCGCGGTTGTTTGAGGAAGCCATGCGCCGCTACCAGTTGAAGTATCACGTGGTCGGCGGCTTCTCGTTTTACGAGCGAGCCGAGATCAAGGACATGATCTCGTACTTGAAGGTCATTCAAAATCCGGATGACTCGATTTCACTGCTGCGCGTGATCAACACGCCGACGCGGGGGATCGGCAAAACCACTTTGGAAACTCTTGAGCGCGTGGCGCTGGAGACTGGGCTGTCGTTGTGGGGCGCAACCGGCGAAACGATTCGGCGGCAGCTTCTGCCACAAAGAGCACTTACGGCCCTAAAAGGATTTAAGGATTTGATTGAAGACGCCAGGGCGATGCTGGCGGGAACCTATGTCGAGCGGCTGCAGGAAACGGCTCAGGCGGGGGAGTCCACCGAAGCGCCCGCGGCTATTGCACTCCCGCCGGACGAGTCAGGGGAAGAGAGTGATGCCACGGAATTTGATCCTATGGCGTTTGATTTTGGGGGGCAGGACGAAACTACCGGTGCGCTTGCCGCGATGCAAGAACGGGCGGGACGTCCGCTCGAACTGGGCTCGCGGGATGCAGGCGCTTCCGCCAGTTCCGAGGCCGTTGACAATCTGCAGGCTACCGGCGCGGAAGCGGAAAGCGGATTCCGTACTCCTGGCGGAGCTGCGACGACCGCCGAACTCCTGAAATTTCTGATTGATCGCACGCGGTATATCAAGTTGCTGGAGGAAGAAGACACGCCCGAAGCCTACTCCCGCATCGAGAACCTGCGAGAACTGGTCAACGCGGCTATGGATTCAAAAGATCGCGGTGAGACACTGGACCAATTTCTCGACCATGCCGCCCTGGTCAGCGACGCCGATGCCTACGATGAGCGGGCGCAGATCACGCTGATGACTCTGCATGCCGCCAAGGGCCTGGAGTTCCCGCTGGTATTTTTGTGCGGGCTGGAAGAGGGGCTGTTTCCACACTCGCGCACCATGCTGCAGCCGGATGACATCGAAGAAGAACGCCGGCTGTGCTACGTCGGAATGACGCGCGCCATGAATACGCTCGTCCTGACCCGGGCGGTCTACCGGCGCCGCTACGGAACGGACCTTCCTGAGGCCAGTGTACCCTCCCGATTTCTAGAAGAAGTTCCGGCGGAGTTGCTGGAAGATGTAGGAGCACCGAGAAGAACTCGCACCGGCCACGTGGGGACGGTGGCCTCCTCGGTCCGGGAGCAACGCCCCGCAGTGGGCGCTGAGTCCGCCCATTACTCTTACGAGGATGAAGACCAGAGCGTAGCCTGGGGACAGAACCGCAACGCGAAGCAACGCACCTCGTACTCGGGAAAGAATTACAATTCCATCGACAACATCGCCGAGTTCTTCGCCTCGCGGGGCAAGAAATTCAACTTGCCCAAAGTGAAAGTCGAACCACCCGCAGGTACCCGAGGCTTTCGTCCTGGCCAGAAGGTGCGCCATCCCAAGTACGGCGAGGGAACGGTGTACCGCCGCGAAGGAGAAGGTGAAGAGGCCAAGATTACGGTACAATTTCCGGGCTTCGGCTTGAAGAAACTCGTCGAGAAATACGCGCAGTTGGAAAAGGCTTGAGTTGTTTTGAGTAGTCAGGAGTCAGGATTCACCAGATCGTATTATCCAGGAAAGGGAACGCACCGCATTCATGGCAAATACCAGCACACTGAGCAAAGAAGATCGCA
>QIAS01000427.1:0-1766 GCA_003225615.1 Acidobacteriota bacterium
GTTCGTCATATCCATGCATGGATTTACCGCACAAGTTTCCTCGGACTTGGCGGGAAGATCGTTGACGTAGCTGATCTTGAGAACATCACCAGGGGCAGCCCGGATTACGGGAGCTACCGTCTTCCCATCGAAAGCAAATGCATCCCGACCATCTTCATTCACTGCATGTAGCGTCAGGGATACGATGTGATTTTTAGCTCCTACCTGCGGAGCCTCTGGTAATGAAACAGGCTGCGCGAAGCAGCCCAGAGCCGCGAGGAATATCTGTGCACGGAGAATGAGTAGGATCTTTGCCATTCCTACGGTCATTGCACACATATCTCCAAACAACTGCGTCGCGGGCACACCACATTCCCGACTTGAAGCGCAGCGGTCAGGGGAAAGTGAAATGTCCACCGTGTCCACAGGCTGATAGCAGCGTCAGCATTTGGACGCCACCAGCCTGAATGCCCCGATCGAGCAATGGGTTACCCGGTGGAACCCCAAGTGCTAAAGGAATAGTGAAGGAGTCCTGATCTATAGGCGGTGTGCTGCCTCTTACCTACTGCCCGAGCATCGAGGAAATGTTGAGAGAAGCCATTAGTTCGCGTCAGATCGGTTAACACCATGACTACATTACAGCGCATGAAATACGGTATTGCTTGTTTATTAATGGCCGCGTTGGCCCAGGCGCAGACGCCGGGCATTCACTCATCTGCTGCTGTTGCTAGGGAGACGCGGAAAGTGCCAAAGCCATCGAGCTTCCTACGGGAATTAGACAGTTCTCTCGAAACAGTCATCTCGAAAGTTTCGCCCGCCGTAGTGCAGATCGTAGTCACTGGATATGGCCCCTTGCAGGAGCATGGACACGAAACCGCGCAAATCGCCCGGCGGCATGCCCTCGGCTCCGGGGTCATCGTCGATCCTGACGGCTACATCATGACCAATGCGCACGTGGTAGAAGGGGCGCAACGCGTCCGCGTCATATTGCCGCCGCCAACGTCAGAGTCCCTGCTCAAGCTTCAGCCTATCCACGCCGGACAGGTCCTCGAGGCCAAGATAGTAGGCACACACAAGGAATCCGATTTAGCGCTTCTGAAGATAGAGGCGACAGATCTGCCCACCGTGCCCTTGCGTAACAACGTAGGAGTCCACCAGGGCGAATTGGTGTTCGCAATCGGCAGTCCCGAGGGACTGCGGGATTCGGTCAGCATGGGCGTTGTCAGTTCCGTCGCGCGGCAGATCGATCCCGACGATTCCATGGTGTATATCCAGACTGATGCAGCCCTCAATCCGGGAAACAGCGGCGGTCCGCTGGTAGATATTGAAGGCAATCTTGTTGGCATTAACACTTTGATGTTGAGCGAAGCCGGCGGCAGTGAAGGCTTGGGCTTTGCCATCCCCGAGGCAATCGTCAATTTCGACTACCAGCACCTTCGCAAGTACGGCCATGTGCAGCGCGTCGCGATTGGCGCGAGAGTTCAGAACATTACCCCGACGCTGGCGGCGGGCCTGGGTCTGGCGCGGAGTTGGGGAGCAATCATCTCCGACATCCGTAATGAAGGGGCGTCGCAAGCAGCAGGTCTGCAGATGGGTGACATCGTGCTTGCGATCGATGACCGCCCCATCCTCGGCCTCCCCGATTTCGTGGGTGCGCTCTATCTCCATCCCGCGGACCAAATTTTAAAAATGGATGTGCTTCGCGGGGAGAGCCGGATGTCTTTCAACGTCCCGGTGGTGGTGCACCACGAGAGCTTGACGAGCTGGCCGAACTTCCCGACCTGCAA
>QIAS01000427.1:1899-2549 GCA_003225615.1 Acidobacteriota bacterium
GCGGGCGACATCATTTGCGCAATCGACCGCACACCGCTGCAGTCCATGTCACAGTTCCAAGAGATGGTCCACAACCTGAAACCGGGTGATCCAGTCGTATTTCAGATCGAACGCAAAGGAAAACTGCAGTATCTCTCATTCGAGATGGAATGAATTTGTTTTGAGCCGCCTTGAGCCTACTGCCGGGCCAAATGGCGCCGCTATCCCCCTCGGACCAAAAACCCACCTTCATCACACTAATAAGGAGAAGCTCGGGGATCGACTCGGCCACTGTGTCCAAGTGTGATTCCGCGGACACTGACACTGCCCAAACTCCGCCACTGCAGGACCTCGCGCTGGAATTAAGTTGTTCACAATAGACCACTTGTAAAAATCTATCGCCGCTCCAGGTTTGGCATCTGCCGTGCCTTTCTCCAGAGTGTGAAAAGAAAGCATGAGGCTGATGCGTTGCTTCCGAAACCTGGTTCCTGGAGTTTGCTCCTCACCGGAAAAAAGAACGCAACGTACGCCAAAACAAAAAAGGAGGACATATGAAAAAAGTTTTTGCTCTGGTTGTTCTTTCTGTCTGCATGGCGACCCCATCGTTCGGAGCCGATGTTATCGGTCATTCCGCCGAGGTCGTAGGCAAGGATTCTTACAAAGCCGCGAAG
>QIAS01000427.1:2640-5514 GCA_003225615.1 Acidobacteriota bacterium
TTTTCTAAGGGTGAAGTAGAAAATTGTTTCTAAGGAGATGAACCAAAATGAAAATCAATAAAGTTTACATCGTCGTTGGCATGATCATTGCCTTGGCTTTTTTCTTTGAAATCGCTGCTCACGCCGACGTGCTGGACCAGGCCACCAAAATCAGTTTCAGTGAGCCGATCCAGATTCCTGGGCAGATACTGCCCGCCGGAACCTACTGGTTCAGGGTGGTGGACAGCAATTCTGACCAAAACCTTGTGCAGGTCTTCAGCGCGGACCAGACTGTCCTTTATGCAACCCTCGAGACGGTTCCAACCCAACGCCGGGAACCAACCGGATTTACCACGGTTAGCTTGGCGGAACAGGGATCTGGGAAACCGGTTGTTCTCCTGAAGTGGTTTTATCCCGGCAACCTGACCGGCCATGAGTTTGTGTATTCCAACCAGAAGGAACTGGCTCACGATATGCAGCGGACCATCTTGGCCCACCAGCAAACCAAAGCCAAGTCCGACAGTACTGAAACTGGCAACTGAGCATATTAGCCTGGCATTCGCCGGCTGAGCCTTATTCAGCTATGACATGAGGCGAGGGAATGCCAGGCAAATTGCCAGCCAAATTGAAGGAGATCATATGAATTCACGGGATCTCCTGCACAAGTGATTGCGCTGACATTCAAGTGCATTCATGTTATGGCGCCCGTTGCAGATGAAGCGGATGAGAAAAAAGACCAGCCTTGACTTCCACTCTCCGGGCGGCGCAAGCTTTTGGCTCGCATACGCACCCAAGTCATGACGCCTGTAGCCTCTTTCACGGTGTTCGTCATTGATGACGACGAGTTGGTGCGTGCCGCCATCCAGGGCATGCTGAAGTCGGTTGGCTTGCGTGCTGAAACTTTTGGAACGCCGCAAGAGTTCTTACTAACGCGCTTCCAAACACTCCGGAGGTACAGAAGCCGGTGCGGATGGATACCAGTTTCGATCCCCGTACAACGTCGAATTTCGGCGCCATGATCCAGCAGTGGGGCACGGTTCCAGTGTCATATCTGCAGCAGTTCTCCAAAATGAGTTACACCTACGGCTATATTGGCAGTGCAGATCTGACCATGAATCCGTTATTGCCACCAGGCAGCTTCGTCCAGGTGGACGAGTCTCGCAACCAAGTGCTCAAAGGCAGCTGGCGGTCGGAATACGAGCGGCCGATCTACTTCATTGAGACGCGAGATGGCTATACCTGCTCCTGGTGTACCCAGTCCCGTGAGGAGCTTATCCTTTTGCCGCATCCGCTGTCTCCTGTGCCGCCACGGGTTCTTCGTGTGCAAGAGGCGGAGGTCATTGGGCAAGTTGTCGGGGTGGCCATGAGACTCGGCATTTCGCGAAAAGAAGGGGACCATGATGAAGACCACGAGAATCGAGACTCAGACTCCGCAAAAGCCCATTCTCGAGGGGATGAACACAAGCGAGCGCGTTAGCGTTCATAATTCGTTCAGCTGTTGAGTTGTACCCAGTCCAGGAGCAGAGAACGGAGCGGCCTTGACTTCAACTCTCCGCGCGGCGCAAGCTTTTAGCTCACCCTATCCATCAAAAACGAGGCCACGAATGATGCCCGCAGCCGCTTCCATGGTGTTCGTCATTGATGACGATGCCTTGGTGCGTGCAGCCATTCAAGGCATGTTGAAGTCGGTCGGCTTGCGTTCGGAAACTTTTGGGACGCCGCAAGAGTTCTTGCGCACTAAACGGCCCGAGGGGCCAAGTTGCCTTGTTCTTGACGTGAGACTTCCTGGCGTGAACGGCCTAGACTTTCAACGCGAGTTGGCTGATGCGGGCGTCCGGATCCCTATCATTTTCATCACTGGTCATGGAGATATTCCAATGACCGTGAAGGCCATGAAATCGGGCGCGGTGGAGTTCCTGACCAAGCCCTTCCGCGACCAGGACCTGCTGGATGCGATCCATCAGGCCTTGGATCGCGATCAGGCAGCACGGCAACAGCAGAGCGAGCTTGGCGAGTTGCGAAAACGCTACCAGTTGCTCACCGCACGCGAGCGCGAGGTCCTGAGCTTGGTGGTTTCGGGCATGCTCAACAAGCAAATAGGTTTTGAGCTCGGGACAAGCGAAATCACCGTGAAGATCCAACGTGGGCACGTGATGCGGAAGATGCAGGCTGAATCACTGGCCGAATTGGTCAGAATGGCGGCGAAGCTTGAGCTTCCGCCCGGCAAGAAGTAGCAGTCCGATGCTCTTGCGCAAAGTGTATCCGCGGCAGGCGCCGCGCAGGCATCGTTTGTTCCAGGTGCCCTCGACGGAAGCTTGTCCGGAAACACGAACAGAGACATCCGAGGATGACTTATAAAGTTTTAGGGAAATGGATTGCACGGCCGGCAGCATCTGCTGCTGTGCGCTTTGGATTGCCTTTTGCATCGGTAGCAGCTGCCTTGGGCCTGTCGAGTATTTTTCTATATTTTCAGTTGCCTCAGCCGTTTGCCGCATTTGCGCTATCCGCAATCGCGATCACGTTTTGGTACGGGGGTATCAAGCCCGGCATTTTGGCAGCGCTGCTGGCTTCGATTGTCCGTTACTTCCATTGGTCCGAAGTCGGTGTGATGTCCCGCATTCTTTATGATCTTGTGTTTCTGATCTTTGCGCTGCTGATGACGATACTTACGCAAGCTCGCGACGAGCTTGAACTGAGAGTCGCGGAACGGACTGCAGATCTGACTCGGGCCAATCAGGACCTAAGCCTCGAGATTGCCGAGCGCAAGCGCGCTGAAGAGAAGCTGCGGCAGAGCGAGGCCTATTTAGCGGAGGCGCAGACGCTAACCCATACGGGCAGCTGGGTCTGGGACGTAGCTACAAGAGGCGCTTTGCATGCATCCGACGAATGGTATCG
>QIAS01000022.1:0-9847 GCA_003225615.1 Acidobacteriota bacterium
CGGATGGCATTCATTTACGATCTGGTCAGGAACCAGCAGACTTACGGCGTCGATGTTAACCAGACCGTCCTGGAAGTGGCCAAGGCCATGGTGGAACGCAACATTGGAGCAGTCCCCGTGCTGGAGAACGGCGCATTAGTTGGCATTCTCTCCGAACGCGATTTAATGAAGCACGTCGTCGCACAAGGACGCGCCCCCGGATCATGACGCGGGAGCCCTACACCGTAGGCCCCCGCGAAGAATTGGAAACCTGCATGATGCTAATGAGCCAGCACGGTTTCCGTCATCTGCCTATCTGCGATGGCAAGAAGCTCATCGGCATGGTCTCGCTACGAGACATCATGCTGCATGGCCTCAACGAAAAAGATCACGAAGTTCGCATGATGCGAGCCTACATCCACTCCACACCTGATATGTAGAGCACAGGTCCCCACTGAGCATGGCTCGCAAGCGCTGAATTACTCATTTCCACTCCCTTACCCGCTTCCCGGCAATCAAAGTCCGCTGTTGGGTGGTATTCGCTGCCGCATAGGAAATGCCTTCAAGGTAACGGTTACCAAGGTTACCTTGGTTCATTGATCTCCCGGGCAAGAGCTTTTATCGTTTAGGGAACAAAGCGGGAAAAGTTTTCAATAGGAACCGTTTTGAGCACCTGATTTAGCTGTCAGGAGCCGGATGAGTCCGCACACACAACTCGCCTATGACGTGCTGTGGTTTGCTCACCCGGTATTGGAAGCCGCGGTAGCCGTCGCCATGTTCCGCCGCAAGCTCTACCGGGCATTCCCCGTTTTCTTCAGCTACCTCGTGGCGCAGATCGCCATCTTCGTCATCACCTACCCAATTTACCGCTTCGCAAGTGAGACCGTTTTCTTTGACGCTTATTGGACAGGTTCTGCGATCAGCGTATTCCTCGGCTTCAAAGTCATCCATGAAATATTTCTTGATGTTTGCCGTCCCTATCACACGCTGAAAGATCTCGGGACCATGCTGTTTCGGTGGGCAGGATTGGTGATGCTGCTGGTGGCCATCGTGGTGGCGCTTTCTAATCCGACCAGTCCGCAAGCCCCCCTGGTCCAAGCCATTCTTACCACCCAGCGTTGCGTGCGCGTCATCCAGTGCGGCCTGGTATTGTTCTTACTCGTTTTCTCAAAGTACCTGGGTGTTTCCTGGCGACAACACAGTTTCGGGATTGCGCTGGGCTTCGGAGCATATGCGGGAGTCGAATTGGCCATTGTCGCATTGAAGGTAGGCCAACTCATTAGTCAGTTGACGCTTGATATGGTAAACATGACCGCATACAACTGCGCCCTTGGAGTCTGGCTTGTCTATGCAATTTCTCGGTGTCCGGCGCGGGAAGTTTCCGCCAATCTGCTGCGGCCACAGCGCTGGGAACAAAGCCTCACCGACTTGCAGCATCCCGCAGAACCGGATTCCTTGATTCCTTTGTTCGAGGGCATGGTGGATCGAGCCCTGTCGCGTACCAATGGAGGTTCTCACCAGCCAGCTCCGCACCAGGCGGAAACGAACGGGGAACCGATCGCGTCCCGTACTTACGATCTTGAGTTGCCGTCCGTGTCCCATGTGCGCTCGAAGACCTAGCCAGCCGAAGTGCGGCGGACCATGTCCGCTAACACCTTCGGGAAAGGACGGGTCCAGTGAAACACAGCGATGTTGAAATCGCGGGATTAGTCGAAGAGCTCAAGGCGGCGCAACAGGAAGCTCACACCGCCAGGGCGCAGGGACTACTGGATGCCCAGCCACCACTGTTGCGGGTCTTGAAAGTCGAACTGCTTGGTCAGATCCGAGCCGTCGCTCTCCACGTTCAACAGCTACGCCATCTCTTGGGTGAAGTAATGGAAAAAGAAACTGACCAACCTCGATTGCCTGCATCTTGCGAGGCTGGTGCACCCACAATGTTTGAGCAAGTCGAATCGATCGTCACGGCCAAAGTTCGCGATGAAAAAATCAGGCCTGAGTAGATCCGCGTAGTCCTCTACTACTTTCCCGAAAAGAAATTGCACTTGTAAACCCTAGTTCTTGTCGGCGTTTTCCCTAAACGGGAGGATTCGGCTTTTTTTAAAGTAATTCATTGGGGAACCCCATCTAAGTTGCACAAAAAATGGGGCAGCGGTCGATATCGGCGCGCACGGGCCGGCCATTACATTCGGGTGCCAGGTATCTGAATTTTAAGGGGTTAATAGTTTGATACTTGCGCAATGGCTGTATAATTCGTGGCCGCTGAGATTTCTGCCAGGCGCACATTGCCTGGCAGAATTCTCACGCTAGGAGAGAACCCATGAAACGCGTATTCAGGGCGTTACTCCTGGTGCTTGCACTGGGCACGTTTGTATCGGCAGCCGTCCCAAGAGTTCCAGCTCCAGACGGTGGTCCAATACCGACATGTCGAGGACAGAATTGCACCGGATGAACAACGAAGACAAGGTACGAAAGTAACCTGGTCGTAACCTTCCCCCGGGGTAGTTAACGGGATTCGGGCTGGCGAATTGTCAGCCCTATTTCTTTGCCCAAAAGAGACGGTCTTACCATCCGGAAAAATCTAGGCCACCCTTTTCTGAACTGTATCCAAGAGTTGCTTCAGTTCACCGACTCCAAACACTGGTGGTTGGCAGGTAAAGCCTGAGCAGACCACGGCCACACTCTTGCCTGATTCAACTCCTGGAACATTGGGTATCGTCTCAGCGAGAACTGGAGGCAGATTTTGCGGAACCGCTTCATTGCTGGCTAGCTTGACAACCGCGTGGTTGAGTGCGAACGGGGCTGCGGCCGTGCTGTAGAGTTGGGTCGCGAGTTCATCATCTCCGACGACAATGGTTTGCGTGTGCGGCTGAGAGAAATGCACAGCCGCGATGCCGTAGGTAGCAGCGAAAAGTCCATACTGGCCTGCGACTCCAGTGAATAATTCGATTGTCTGCTGGGCTTTTTCTCTGTAGCTCGCATCATTGGTATACGCGTACAGCCGTAGCAGGGCGATTGCCGCGACGGAGTTTCCCGCCGGAGTCGGAGAATCCTGAAAGGGCTTTCGACGCGTGCCTAACACGCCCAGAACTTTTTCTCCCGCTCCGGGCTGCTGCTCGGTGTCAAAAAATCCGCCCGACACCGGATCAAAAAATCGCTCCAGCACGCGATCTGCGATTCGTCGCGCAAAGTTGAAATAGCTGAGGTCGCCGCTGGCTTCGTAAGCGTCCAGGCAGGCGACGGTCGTAAATGCGTAATCGTCGAGGACTCCCGCCACATCTCGCAATTCTACTTGCGGATCCGAATAGGCGACGACGTGCCGTAGCCCGCGTTCAGAATTCCAGCCCTCGGCCAAGAGCCGATCCAAGGAGCGCAGAGCGAAATGTCGCGCTTCTTCCAGGGCAAGTGCCTTTGCGGCTTCCAGGTAAGCGGAAATGCACAGCGCATTCCAGCCTACATAGACGGTCTTGTCCACATAGGGAGTGGGCCGCTTCAAACGAGCCGCATACATCTTCTTCTTCGCCACGTCCAGCAGTTCCCGAACCCGCTCCGGTGCCAGTCCCAAGCGCTTTCCGATTTCCTCAACCGATGCTCGCACGTGTAGGACATTCTTTGCCGGGTTGTGATGCAGCTCGCCGACTTCATTGATGTCGTAGTACAGGCAAGCAACTTTGGCTTCTTCTTCGTCCAGGACCGCCTTGGCCTCGTCCACGGTCCAGGTAAAGTAGTCTCCATCGTCATCCATGGAATAATCGGCGTCCTGCGACGCGTAGAATCCGCCGTGCTCCCGATCGCTTAACCACTCGTCCATCCAACGAATGGTGTCACGCGCAATGTCCGCGAAAAACTCTGAGCCGGTAGCTTGATAGGCGTGAACGTAATTTTTCAGCAGCTCTGAGTTGTCGTAAGACATCTTCTCGAAGTGCGGCACCACCCAGTGCTCGTCCACGGAGTACCGGTGAAATCCGCCAGCCAATTGATCGTACACACCGCCATTCGCCATGCGTTCCAGGGTGATCACAAAAACGTTCCGCAGTTCGTTGTTGCCAGTGCGCACGTACTGATCAATGAGAAGATCCAGCATGCCGGGATGAGGAAACTTAGGCGCCTGTCCGAAGCCGCCATTGCGGGCATCAAACATGCCCAGGGCCGATTGGATGATGGCTTCGATGACCTGGGGCGAAAACTGAGCGCTACGTCCGGCAAAGGCCTCGGCATGAGAGAGAGCATTCTCGACCATGCTGGCCTGCTCTATCACGTCGCCGTGCTTTTCACCATACGCATTCGCAATTGACAGCAGCACGCGCTTGAAACTCGGTCTGCCATAGTGATCGTCAGGAGGAAAGTACGTTCCTCCGTAAAAGGGTTTCCCGTCCGGCGTGAGAAATGCAGTCAAGGGCCAGCCGCCCTGCCCGCTGATGGAACTCACCGCAACCTGGTAGCGGCTGTCAATATCGGGGCGCTCGTCGCGATCTACTTTGACGGCAATGAAATTTTCATTCACGATGCGCGCCACTTCCGCATCATCGTAAGACTCCCGATCCATCACGTGACACCAGTGGCACCATACTGCTCCAATATCGAGCAGGATGGGCTTGTTCTCCCGCGCCGCCGCGGCAAAAGCCTCCTCTCCCCACTCATACCAACGAATCGGTTGGTGCATCGCCGAGCGCAAATATGGAGACGACGCCTTGGCTAAAGAGTTCAGCGCCTGGGTAGTCATAACCTCCCCAGTTTATCGGGTTTTCGCGGCCTGTGGGGCCGGTGCAAGTACGAAGTACAAGGTACGAATTACGAAGTCAGAAGCAGGTCGGCTCGTTTTGCTTCCGCCGTGCTTTTTACTTCGTACCTCGTACTTCGTACTTTACACGAGCTGTTTCGCGATCGAGCAATACACATCCACGGCATCCCTGAGTTGCTTCTTTTCCACGTATTCCCGGTCGGTATGCGCCACGTGAACTGATCCCGGCCCGATCAGCATTGGCTCACCCCAGTTGGTCAGGGTGGGGATGTCGGTGGTAAACGCCGCCACCATGGTGGGCAGACCATCAATAGTACGGAGGCGCACAAATGGTATTTCCAGTCCAAAATTAGCGTGTGCTAATCCTTCAATCGTCTTCGCGATCTGTCGTCGCAACTCGTCAGCGGGTCCGATCAGACGGTAGAGCAACTCCGCCTTGGCATGGTCCGGAATCACATTGGGAGCTCGCCCACCTTCAATCAATCCAATGTTTAACGTGCAGGGGCCAATTTCAGGATGCACTGGCAATTGCATGGCGCGCAATCGCCCCAGCGCTTCCACCAATTTGTCAATCGCAGATTCACCCAGCTCCGGATACGCGGAATGCGCCATTTTTCCTTTCGCGACTACTTCCACCCGCAAAGTGCCTTTGGAGGCCAGCGCCATGCGATTCTCCGTAGGCTCGCCATTGACCAGAAATCGCGCTCCGGGAGCCTGCTGGTTCGCTACCCGGGCGCCCTGGCTATCGCGCTCCTCGCCGACAAGAAAAAGAAGCCCGACTTTGATTCCTTCCAGACGCAGCCGCTCCCCAGCCGCAATTTGTGCGGCGATAATGCCTTTGGCGTCGCAAGTTCCTCGGCCATAAATGCTGGTTGTGTCCTCTGAAGAAGAAATGAAAGGTGGCACGGTGTCCATGTGCGTGGAGAAAACCACTGCCGGTCGAGGCTCCTCCGGAGCGAAGGCATAAACATTGAACCGCTTGGCCTCCACCGGAATTTTCTTTACCTCCCAACCGAGCCGTGAAAGCTCGGCCTGGAGAAAGAGTCCAACTCGCTCCTCATTGCCAGTGATTGACTCAATATCAACAAGAGTTCGCGTAAACGCTGTAAGATCCATGCCACAGAGAATAAACCACGTCAGGCACCCGGACCACGCGGCGACGGACGCCTCGGCCGTCCACCTGAGTAAGACTCGGAGCCGGGCTGACTCAACGATTAGGGTCCGTGGCGGCTACCAATCCCCGCGCCGATGTAATCTAATGCCGTGCTCACCTCGAATTCCGCCATCACCGGACTCACTCTCAAGGGGCCGGCCGGGCAACTCGAAGCTCTGCTCAACGCGGGTGCTCCTGACGCAACGCACGCCGCACTGGTCTGCCACCCGCATCCCCTCTACGGCGGAACCCTCCACAACAAAGTCGTCTTCCACACCATGAAAGCCCTCAACAGCTTTGGCTTTCCCGTGCTGCGGTTTAATTTTCGAGGCGCGGGCCTGAGCGAAGGGGAGCACGATCACGGGCGAGGCGAACTGGACGACGTCCGCACCGCGCTCGATTGGCTGGAGCGGGAGTTTCGTCAGCCAATTGTTTTCGCCGGATTCTCCTTCGGAGCAGCAGTGGGACTTCGCGCTGCGTGCCCTGATCCGCGGGTTGAAGCGTTGATCGGTCTCGGCATTCCTGTGTCTCCGATTGACGAGCGCCGGTATGATTACGACTTCCTCCAGAGCTGCACGAAGCCCAAGCTGTTCGTCAGCGGCAGCCGTGACCAGTTTGGTCCACGGGCACAGTTGGAGCAAACTGTCACCACGTTCGCCGACCCGAAGAAGCTGGTTCTGATTGAGGCTGGGGATCACTTTTTTGAAGGCCGGTTGCGGGAAGTGCGGGAAGCCATCGAGAACTGGGTGAAAGAGAATGTGGCTGCGGGAAAGAGCGAGAGCTGATTTGTGTTTCCAGGGTCATTTCATCCGCTGGTAATCCGCGAAATTGGTATGTTTGCGCGCCCTTCTGACGGAGTGGCAACTTAGGGTGGAATAGGAAATGATAACGGTAATAAGAAAACATACCCGTGTCGGTGACTGTAGCCGGTCCCTCGAAACTCTTTTTGGAATAAGGTACGCAAGCGATGGCGACGATTTGCAACGCGAGCAAAGACGTTAGCAGCAGTAGTTTAAGGCGTTTGGTAAGCAGGTCACGGCGGAACTGTAACAAATGGGTCACCGAACGCAAGGTCCCCAACGTGAATAGACAATTCCCACCTTTGTGGCCGTTAATAGTTGAAGGATCGCGGTTACGCTCATTGACGCTCTTGACTCTAAACGGCATGATCCCGTCAATTATTAGCGAGCCATTTGAACCAAAGGGGCACGTCGCGCATCTGATTTCGGGGAGGGAGCAACCATGAGCAGAGTTTCTATTTGGGCCCAACTGGAAGCCAAACCCGGCAAAGAAAAAGAACTGGAAGATTTCTTGAAGTCGGCACAGCCACTTGCCGAGCGTGAGCCGCAGACGATCAGCTGGTACGCCATCAAGATGGGACCAGACAAGTACGGGATCTTTGATACGTTTGCCGACGAAAACGGCCGCAATGCTCACCTGAACGGAGAAATTGCTAAGGCACTTTTTGCTAAGGCAAAAGATCTGCTCGCCAAGCCGCCAGAGATTTCCAAGCCCGAGATTCTTGCCGTGAAGTCCTGAGATCATTCGTCGCTGACTTGGTTCCTGTCGGTCGCCGCGACGGTTGGCGTAACGTCCGCAAACCAGCAATGCCGACGTTCTTGGGATAACCTCGCGATCCGAGTGCCGCTAAGAGTCTGAAGATTTTAAAGCCAACGAGAACGGCAACTCCTCCCAGCTTGTGAGGACTGCGTAAGAACTTTCTTTATAATCCCCTGCGTGTCTGAATCGACTCCCGATCATCGACGCCTGGCCCGCTCCATGCGCGCCCTGGCGCGGCAGCTGTTCATGCATGCGCTCCGCGAAGCGAGCATCGGCAAGGCATTCGAGCGCCACGTCCACGCCGAGCGCGGAGTGCTGCGGGTCTGCGAGGATCTCTACGACCTGCATTCCTACTCACGCGTGTTCGTGGTTTCCATTGGCAAGGCGGGACACACGATGGCCGAAGCTCTACGCAACCAGCTGGGCGAATCGCTGGAAGGGATCATCGCAAGTTCAGTTGAGCCCGTCTCACAGTTGCACGGATACCGCTACTTTCAAGGTGGCCATCCGACTCCGAATTCCGAATCAATTCGTGCAGGTGAGAGGATTCTGAAGTCACTGCAGGCGCAGAACGCGTCTGCTTTGGTGATTTTCATGATTAGCGGCGGCGGCTCCTCGATCGTGGAGAAGCCTATTGATGACGAGATCTCGCTTCCTGATCTGACGGCTACTTATCAAACGCTGGTTCACTCCGGGGCCCCGATCGGCGACATCAACGCTATTCGTAAACATCTGTCTGCCGTCAAAGGGGGACGGTTGGCCCTGGCGGCTCATCCGGCGCAGCAGGTTTCTCTACTGGTCTCGGATGTGCCCGACGCTACGCCCGATGCACTCGCTTCCGGTCCTACCATGCCTGACTCAACCACAGTCGAGGACTGTTACGCAATCAGCGCCAGGCACGGCTTACTCGAGCAGTTTCCCGCCTCTGTGCGCGAGCTCTTCCAGCGCCATGCGCTTGAGGAAACTCCGAAATCCGACGATCCCGCTTTCCACCGCTCCCGCTGGTGGCCGGTTCTTTCCAATGCCGCAGCAGTCGAGCTTGCCGCCGAGGAAGCTAAACGGCTCGGGTTCTCCCTGGAGATCGACAATTCTTGCGACGATTGGGACTACCAGCGCGCGGCCGATTACCTGCTCCAACGTCTCCGTGAGTTGCGCCAGAAATCGGCTCGCGTCTGCCTCATCTCCGGCGGAGAAGTCACGGTGAAAGTTAGGAACGGAGGAACCGGAGGCCGAAATCAGCAACTCGCACTGGCATTGGCGGAACAAATCTCAGGCGAGAACATCACAGTATTGAGTGCCGGCACCGATGGCATCGACGGGAACAGCCGGGCGGCTGGCGCCATCGTCGACGGCACCACACTGCAACGCGCGAAGGCACGCGGCCTGGATCCCGCCGCTGCCCTCGCGGGCTTTGGTGCGTTTCCGTTTTTTGACGCGCTGGGGGACGCCGTCATCACAGGTCCCACCGGCAACAACTTGCGCGACCTCAGGATTCTGCTCGCCTACTAAGCGGTCTTCGCCAGATCTGCCTGCTTGGCCATGTGCGCGACGGCCTCTGCGCATAGGGCCTGAAAGTAGCTTCCCTCGGCGGCTTAAGGCGTTCCTGGCGCCTTGCGGCATGACTGAAGTCATGCCCTGATACAGAACGGAAGGGTTTCCGCAGCCTGTGAAGTCATGCCCTTCCCGAAACCCTCATCTTCATTCTTGTTCTTGCCGCGTCGGGTGTGCGCGGCTCAAGGGCGAGCATGCAGAACAGCTACGCGCTGACATTTCAGCAAAATGTCTTCGGCTCGGATCGGCTCTACCAAAGCCGAGTCCTTACCAAGCTCGGTCGCGACTGGCCAGGAAACACTTGTGACAGAGTAGGGAAGCGGGTGAATCTCAGAAGAACTGGGTTACGCCTTCTTCCATGACGACCACGCGATCTTGGATTCCCGCGGCCTCCGCCTCGTGCTGCAGAAGTTGCAGAGGCTCGTCGATCGGCTCGTGCGAAAGCCTGAACGTTCCATAATGCATGGGGACCATCCAGCGCGCGTTCAGGTCGAGGAATGCCCGAGTAGCATCCGCTGGGTCGGTGTGTACGTTGCGAAACTGCGGCGGATTGTAGGCGCCTATAGGCAGCAGAGCGAGTTCCGGCGAAAGCCGCCGGCCAATTTCTCGAAACCCGGCAAAGTACGCCGTATCGCCGGCGTGGTATAGCGAGTGCTTATGATCGCGCAGCACGTAACCGCCGTAGCCGCGATGCGAGTCTTTGAGGATACGAGCTCCCCAGTGCCGCGAAGGCACATGGGTCACTGTGACTCCAGCGTGACGATAGCTGCTCCACCAATCCAGTTCCACAACGTCCTCGAATCCCAGGTCCGATACCAGATCAAAAACGTGATGGGGCACCACGATGATGGGGCCGCGTCCGCGCT
>QIAS01000022.1:10163-15453 GCA_003225615.1 Acidobacteriota bacterium
TGCGATGGCTAGTGCTTTCGTTGCTGCCGATTCGAAGTGCGATTCACGGCGCGGCTTCTGGGCTTCACCTTTGAAGTCAATCGGTGGGCAACTCGGCAACTCTGATTCTAAATCAAAACAATCCTTTTATTTGGATGCACTTTGCTTGACCATCGTTACCACCGTCATATCTAATCCATGCAGTTCAACAGGAGAAACTTCGCATGCGAGTGGCTTTTCTGGGGTTGGGAATCATGGGACGGTCAATGGCCGCAAATCTGGTTAAAGCGGGACACGAAGTTGCTGTCTGGAATCGCACGCCCGGCAAGCAGGTGGAAGGGGCGCGAGTAGCTGCCACCCCTGCCGAGGCAGCCACTGGAGCCGAAGTCGTCTGGATGTGCGTCTCCGATACGCAGGCGGTTGAACAGGTTCTGTTTGGAGCGGAGGGCGTGCAGAACTCCCTCACCTCCGGCATGACCGTTGTTGATTCCAGCACCATTTCTCCCAGCGCAACTCAGGATTTCGCGCAGCGTTTGCGCAGCCGCGGCGTGGACTACGTCGATGCTCCCGTTACTGGCTCGAAGATCGGCGCAGAAAACGCGAGCCTTATCTTCATCGTCGGCGGCGACGAAGCTGTCATCGAACGTGTCAAGCCGCTGTTCGACGCTATGGGTAAACAGGTTTTCCGGATGGGCGAAACTGGCAAAGGTCAGGCCGCCAAGCTGGTCATGAATCTGCAAATCGCCCTCATTTTTGAAGGTTTCGCCGAAGCTCTTACGCTGGCGACCAAGCTCGGTGTCAACACGGAGGCATTGATTTCGGTCGTGCAGGCTTCCATGATCCGCTCCGGGGTGGTTGATTACAAAGCGCCATTCATTTTGAAGCGCGATTTTTCACCGAATTTTCCCCTGCGGCTGATGCATAAAGACATTCATCTCGCGCTCGACGCCGCGCGTGAAGCTCGCGTCAAGTTGCCCGGCCTGGAGACGGTGGAAGAGGTTTATGATCTCGCCAGCGAGGAAGGGCATAGCGATCTCGACTACGCTGCGACGCTAACCCTGCTGGAGAAATGGGCGGGCGTCGAAGTCAAAGGGAATCAAAACTGAAGGCTGCGTAGTAGCGCCGGCATCCTGCCGGCTGGCCGCCGAGACGGCGGCGCTACCACTCCAAGCATTACTCTGGTAACCGCGCACGCCATTCCTGTTACACAAGTATTACAAATCTGCCTGCCTTCTCTTGATACTTTACCGGAGGCATCCCACATCAAATCAAGTAATGAAAATATCCATGGAAATCGAAGCTCTCGCCAAAAAACAGGCAGCCGACAACGAGATCAACTGGGTGACCGCATTGTTTATGGCGGCCTTTCACGTTGGCGCAATTGCAGCATTTTTCTTCTTCACCTGGAAGGCTCTGTTCGTAGCAATGTTTTTGTGGTGGGTTTCGGGCAGTCTGGGTATTGGCATGTCGTACCATCGCCTGCTCACGCATCGTGGCTACAAGACGCCCAAGTGGGTTGAATATTTTCTGGCTCTCGAAGGGGGCCCGATTTTCTGGGTGGCTACGCACCGCATTCATCATCAATTTTCCGATCAGGAAGGCGACCCCCACTCTCCTCGTGATGGCAAGTGGTGGTCGCACATGGGCTGGATCCTCACGGGCAAGTCCATGCACCATGACACGACGACCTTGGCACGTTACGTTCCCGATCTGGCCAAGGACAAGTTCCACGTCTGGATTACCAAATATCACTACGTTCCCATGATCGTGCTCGGCTTGGTTTTGCTGGCGATTGGCGGTCTGCCCTTCTTGATGTGGGGCATCTTCCTGCGCACCGTAGTCGGCTTGCACGCCACCTGGCTGGTCAATTCAGCCACCCACATGTGGGGGTCCCGCCGTTTTTCCACGCGTGACATGTCCACCAATAACCCGCTGGTGGCGATCATCACCTTCGGCGAAGGCTGGCACAACAACCACCACGCTCATCCTACTTCTGCCCGGCACGGATTGAAGTGGTACGAGATTGATCTGAACTGGTATGGAATTTGGGCGCTGAAGGTATTGGGCCTCGCCAAGCAGATTAAGGTTGTGAAGCTTTCCGAACTGATGGGGAAAAATCTGCCTGCCCCGAATGGCCAGTTGATTGACGCTCCGGGAGCTCTTTCGCAAACCGCCGCCGGCGACTAATTCGGGTTCAGATTCGCCCCTGGCGCAGGTTACGCAGAAATTCTTCGGCTTCCGCACGCGCCTTTTCTACTGCCTTGGGCTGGTTGCGGTACTCCAGCTGGACTTCCTGCAATATGAGATCCACCGCGTCTTTAGGCTTGTAACCTCTCGCAATCAGTTTACGAACGCGATCACTAAAAGCCTCGTCCTGGCTGGGATCCTGTTTTTTCGCGTAACTGGCACAGTCATGTTGGGCAAATTTCGCATGCGCCAGGCGATCATAGGCACTCTTGGCTTCAGGATCATTTAAGAGGGAAGGTACCGGATACTCCCACGAACATGCCGAGCAGGCCCAGCCTCGCCGGTCCTCCTGCGTTGTCCAGGTTATCCACCTAGCCATACATCCTTCTTGTGAAGAGATTCACGCCGAAACGCCCGGTGAATCCTAAATCCTTCCTGCTTCAGGGCCAGACAAGGGCGTCCTAAGCGAGTCGCCGCCGAAATCGGGGAAGGTGATTCGGTGGGAACTCTGCGTGACGGAAGACACGTCGAGTATACGTTTCGGTCCGCCTCTCAACAATAATGAACCTGGGTCTTGCAGCCAAACGCCAGCGGGAATTCAGGATGGCGTAAAAACCGGGTTACCCGCGCTAAAATCAGCTGATGCGGATCACCAGCCGGCGCAAGGCGATTGTGTTCTTCCTGTCCCTGGGCGTGTGCCTCGCCGGTATTGCGGTTGCCGTCGGATTCGGCTGGATCATCCTCAACTGGCGCGAAGGCGTCAAAGTTCTGTTGGGCGTCATCTTCTTTGGTGCAATCACCGCTGGTTTGATCCTGAACACGATCTTCTTAGTCCGTGAGATCCGGCGCAACGAGCAGCACGACAGTTTCATCAATGCCGTCACCCACGAACTGAAGACTCCCATAGCGTCAATTCGGCTTTACCTGGAGACGCTGCAGCGCCGCGAGGTAGGCGAGTCGCAGCGCCGCGAGTTTTACAGCCTCATGCTCTCCGATACCCATCGCCTGCTGGGCACGGTGGAGCAGGTCCTAAAGGCGGGTCAAGCCGGTCACAAGCGCGCAGGTGGGCCACTCGCCCTCGTCGATTTTGAAAGCCTGGTCCGCGAGTGTATGGACCTTGCCCGCAATCGCCACAACTTGCGTCCCGAAGCCTTGCGCCTCGTGGAAAGTTCCGCGAACGGGAGCGCGCGGGTCAAAGGAGACACCGAGGAGTTGCGCACCGCGGTTTCCAACCTGCTNNNAACGTGTCGGTTAAGCTCGATGTTCCAGACGCCAAGCACGTGGTGTTGAGCGTGCGCGATCAGGGCGTCGGCATCCCTCCTCACGAGTTGAAGAGAGTCTTCAAACGGTTTTACCGAGTGCCCAGTCGCTCTTTGAGCCAGGTGAAGGGTACCGGTCTCGGACTGTTTATCGTGCGTTCCATCGCCCACAAACACGGGGGCAAAGTGTTCGCCGAAAGCGCTGGCGAGGGCCGGGGCACAACCGTCACCCTGGAATTGCCGCGGAGTTCCTCAGTATGAGCCGCGTGCTGATCGTGGAAGATGAAGTTCACCTTGCCCAAGGCTTGCAGTTCAACCTCGAGGCCGAGGGCCACACGGTGCGCGTAGCTGGCGATGGAGAGGCTGCTCTCGATCTGCTGCTGAAGAAGAACGAAGCATTTGACGCGGTCGTGCTCGATGTCATGCTCCCCGGAAAGGACGGATTCAGCGTAGCCGCAGAGCTGCGCGCGGCCAGAAATTACATTCCCGTGCTGATGCTGACGGCGCGCGGCCGCCCTGAGGACGTGCTCAAAGGTTTTGCTTCGGGAGCCGACGATTACTTGGCCAAACCCTTCGAATTGGCGATCTTGCTGGCACGACTGGATGCGCTCCCCTTCAGCACCGAGCATTGCGGAATCCCAAGCTCTTCCCCCCAACGAAGTATTCACCTTCAACGGCAAAACCCTGGATCTCGGGACTCTGGAACTACGCGTGGACGGCAATACCATCCATCTCACCCTGATGGAGGCCGAACTCCTACGGCACCTGGTTCGGAACCACGGTCGCGCGGTCTCACGAAAATCTATTCTGGAAGAAGTTTGGGGTCTGCACGAAGATACTGACACTCGCGCCATTGACAATTTTGTGGTTCGCCTGCGCCGTTATATCGAGGAGAATCCCGCCAAGCCTCGCCACCTGCTAACCGTACGGGGCGTCGGATACCGCTTCGTCACGGAACCAGAAAAAGACGGGAGTTAGTAGCTGGTGCAATCCTTCGGCAAATGGGCGCCAACAGGGGAGAGCTTCGACATCAATGCTTGCGCCAACCCCAGGGTCACTGCCTGGAAGTGGACGCGCCCGCTGCCAGCTCACGGAGGCTTTCGATCCACTCGTGAGCACCTTGGCGGTCGGGCAGGGCGCCAATTTCCAAAGTAGCGGAAAAATGTGGCGACTCGGGACTAAAACGGATGCTCACGAAATTCCGCTCGCGGGAGGCCATTAAGGCCGTAATTACTGGACTGAGTTCCTGGCCCCAGTTGGGCCGGCTGGTCAGCAGGATTGGCCCAGGCCGGCTCACTAGCCAATTCTTGGCGTCGAAGGGGCGACTGTTGTGCCCGGTCCAGCGATGATTGTGTACTTCCAGGTGAAAGCGTGGCGCCGTATCCAGGTCCGCTTCAAAAGCGAGTGTCTCTTTCTGCTTACGATACTGGCTCACCGCCCAATTCACCGGAATCGGGCGTGGCAGCAACCGGACGATTACCCGGGCATGCTCGAAAACATGGGGAGGAAAACGCAGCTCGGCAAGCAGGCGAGTGGAACCTTGCCACCGCACTCGCGTCACGCGGCCTCGACCGGCGCAAGCCGCTTGTACCCACTGCAAGACGGTCAATCCCTTGCGGCGGTTTACCCGCGAGAACCAGAAGTACCAGAGGAGCAGGACGGCAAAGGCTGCGGCTCCGTCAATGACAAGGTACCGTCCCATAACCACCTGAGATGCGCATCTTAAGTCGGCGGATGCAGTCGTGCAATACCCTTAATGAAAGAGACTAACCTGTCTGCTTTTCCTGGAACCGAAGACCTTAGCTCTTCGCTTTCAGTAGAAACCAGTGCTTCAGTGCTGCTTTAATGGCCACCGTGTCCTATTT
>QIAS01000022.1:15462-16040 GCA_003225615.1 Acidobacteriota bacterium
CGTTATTTCCACATAGACTATTTCGAAGCTCTTTGGCGCATCGATCAGCAATGTTTTGCTGCGGGCATCTCCTACTCTCGTCCAGAACTTTCTGCCTACATGCGACACCCGGGTTCCTTCACCGTCGTGGCTGAAGCTAATCCATCAGTCGCTACGGATGGCCAGTCTCAATCGCCCTCGCACCGTCCCGAAATCTTAGGTTTTGTGGTGGCTCACGCCAACCATCATGGCGCCGGTCATATCATCACCATTGATGTGCTTCCGTCGGCGCGGCGTACGGGCCTGGGTTCGGCTCTGCTTGCGGCATCGGAAGAGCGCTTGCGGGCAGTCCGCTGCCGGTACGTCCGATTGGAAACTGCTGTCAATAATGGGGCCGCGATCGCGTTCTACAAGCGACATCGGTATCAGCTCGTGAAAACCCTGCCTCATTACTATCCGGACGGCCTGGATGCCTTCGTTTTGCAGAAAGATTTGCTTTTCGTGCCACCCGACCGATAACTTTCCTCCATGAAAATTGCCATCCAGGGAGAAGCGGGATCTTTCAGTCATGAAGCGGCTCTTCGCATGGTCCCCAATTG
>QIAS01000441.1:0-1614 GCA_003225615.1 Acidobacteriota bacterium
AGTACGCGGCCCTCTACGAGGATTGTAAGGCCCAGCGCGTCGATCGCAGGGTAGCATAGGCGGCCTGAAGCATTAGCTCTTCCTACGCCAGTTTTCTTAGCTGCCCTTCGCGGCCTCTTTGCGTTCTTTGCGGTTAAAAGCTCTTAAACGCCCAACCCAACACTCCTGTTAGCATAGTACGAAAGGTTTTCTCCGCATCCTCCGCAATTCCTTTGCGAACTCTCCGGTGAAAGGCTCTTCGCCCGCCGAGTACGCCGAGTTGCCGGGGAGCGCGCCGAGAAAATATCGTTCACGCGAGGACCTGTTCCGCTTTGACCACCACAGCCGCTCCCACGCCCGAGTTGAGCGAAATCACCAACTCAACTTGTATACCCCGCTGGTCGTGGCCCGCCGTACTCCTCGTCTTCGCCATCATCTATATAGGATCCGCTTTCACCCCTGCTCTCCAGGACGACGCCGACTCCACCCACGCCGAAGCCGCTCGCGAGATGTTCGTCACCGGCGACTACGTTACCCTGCACGTGAACGGCGTGCGTTATTTGGAGAAAGCCCCGCTGATGTATTGGCTGATCGCCTTCAGCTATCGCCTCTTTGGAGTGAACGAGTTCGCCGCCCGCTTTCCCACCGTCTTTGCCATGTTTCTTCTTGTGCTTCTCGCCGGGCGTTGGGCCAATCGCTCTTTCGGACCTCGCGCCGGAGTGTATGCCTCATTATTTGTTTGCACCACGACCGGCTACTACCTGTTCACGCGCATTGTCATACCTGAAGCGATTCTGAGTCTGCTTATCGCGTCATCTTTCTACTTCTTTTTGACCGCGCTCGAACAGCACCATCCCTGGCGTTGGTATGCCGGTTATGCCACTCTCGCGCTTGCCGTCTTGACGAAGGGGCTAGTAGCGCTGGTATTCGTCGGTGCCACGACAATCATTTTTCTATGGTTATCTGGGACGTGGCGGCGCTGGCGCGAGTTTCGCCTGCCCAGCGGACTTTTGGTGTTCTTCCTCATCGCGGCCCCATGGCATCTTCTCGCAGGGCTGCGCAACCCGCGATTCTTCTGGTTCTATTTTGTCAACGAGCACTTTCTCCGCTTCCTGGGAAAGCGTTACCCGCACGACTACAATAAGGTTCCCGCCGCCCTTTATTGGAGCTTGCATCTAGTTTGGCTCTTTCCCTGGAGTCTTTACTTGCCGCTGGCATTGCGACGAGTGAAACGTGATCTCAGCGATCTCAGTCGGAGCGGCGCTCACGCTGACTTTGCCGCCCGCGCCAGGCTGCTCTGCTGGATTTGGGCGGGAGTCATTCTGACATTTTTTTCGCTTTCGACCAGTCAGGAGTACTACACGCTTCCCGCCTACCTGCCACTGCTTCTCTTGTTGGCCGGCGCAACCGCGGAGGAGGCCTCTTCACCCACACGAGTTTGGCTCGCTGGCGGCACCGCAGCTGTGGCTGTGGTCTCCCTAATGAGCGGCGGAATCTTGATCGCCGGCCTCTGGACCTCACGGAGTCTTCCATTCGTTTCCGACATTAGTACCGTGCTCGGCCAGCACAACCTGGCGGAAGATACGCTTTCCATGTCGCATATTCTCGATCTGACTGGGCAATCGTTCGCTGCGC
>QIAS01000441.1:1689-3956 GCA_003225615.1 Acidobacteriota bacterium
TTCTTTTTCTGGTGGCCGCACACATTGCCCTGGGCCGTTTCGATCCGTATCTTTCTTCCAGAAAGTTGGCCGAGCGCATCGCTCACCAGAGCGCTCCCAGCGACGAGATCTCGATCTACGGCGATCAGGCTTTCGGTTCCTCACTCCTCTTTTATCTCCACAGGCCGATTTACCTGGTCAATGGGCGGACTACTTCGATGTGGTTCGGTTCCACGTATCCGGATGCACCCAAAATTTTTCTCGATGACGCGGACCTGCTGCGCGATTGGAATTCTGCCACACGGCTATTCTTATTTGTCCCGTCACATCAGCGTGCTCGGGTAGATTCGCTGATTCCGGCTGGAAAGTTCGTTGTGGCGGAAAGTTCAGGCAAGATTATCTACAGCAACCGCCGATGAGTCCTGCTTGCTGGGATCGCTACCAGTCCGCAACATCTTTCCTCCGAATTGAAGACGGTAGCGCACGCCTCGCCAAACAATGTCCCGGCTGAAAAAGCTCGCGCACCAAAAGCAAAATCCCATGAAGTCGCGCACCGGGTAAAGCCAGCAATAACGCAATGAATTCGGATCGCGTACCACGCCCCAACCCACCGCCAACGACATAGCAACTCCGTGCAGCAGCGCCCACGCCAGGAAAACGATTCCCAAGACCGTGTGACCGCTTGCCACTGCAGTGACTGCGCCCAGAAGTCCGAAAGGCGTGGCAAACGTCAGCCCAGTTCCGATATGACCCTTCGGTCGCGAGAACCGCGTGCTTTTCATCCACCGCACCTGATGCAGAACTGAGCCTTTAAAGGATCGATGATTCGCCGCATGATTGATCACATGCCGGGAGAGCACCACTGTATGCCCTGATTCGTGAACCGCGTGGCCAAGCACGTAGTCGTCGGCACAATAGTCGACCAGCACCCCGAAGCCCCCAATAGATTCGAGCACGTCGCGCCGAATCGCCATGGTAGGACCAAGCGCGAATTTCATGCCCTCGAGCATGCCGGCGACGATTACGCCGGAAGTCATCTCGACCGACATGCCCAGCGCCTCCAGTCGGGACCAGATACTGCCCACGGGCACGCCGCGATACAAACACGTCACCAAGCCCACGGCAGGATCCAGCAGCGGAACCGTCAACTCTTTCAGATAATCCGGCGTCACCCGTACGTCGCTATCGCTGATTACAAAATAGTCCGATGACGCCGCCGTATACATTTTCTCCAGCGAACAGACTTTCGCGTTAGGACGGTCCGGTTCGCCGGAAAGCACAACCTTGATCTTGATTTCCGGATAGCGCTCGTGAATGCGTTGGACCACCTCGAGCGCGGGATCATTGGCCTCGCGAGTGCCGAAGATAAGTTCAAAATTTGGATAATCCTGTCGAAAGAAACTTTCCAGGTTCTGTTCCAGATTCGGTTCCAAGCCGCAAAGCGGCTTTAGCAAAGTCACCGGAGGAAGAGAGGAAGCGGCAACGGCAGACTGTTGTACTCGCCTTCTAAAGCGTAGGGCAGAGGCCATGCTCAGGACCAGAAAAACGCTGGAACTGACCAGTCCCGTGCCGGCGCACAACAGAAGCAGCAGTGAAAGTCTCACCGCCGCCCTCGTGATCGTGGAATGAAGTTATGCATGGAGTTGCGCAATAGACTGATATTAACGCAACCCGGTATGTCGCTGCGTGCCTGCGGAAACTCAGGACTATGTTTTACAAATCTTTACAGAAATCGAAGAAGGCTGGAAAGCGCCGGAAAACTGCGGACGCTTGAAATGACGCGTTAGGCAGAAAATATCGAATGGCGCTCGCGATTAATCCGCATTGGCGGCATGTTGCGCGGAGACGGGCACGGCGGCCCCGGATAGCGTTGCCCAACCGCGGCGCGATAGATCCCAGAAGATCAGATAACCCGCAGCACCGGCTACCAGCAACAGCAGAATTCCCCAACCCCATTCGCCGAACACCAGCTTGCCAATTCCAAACAGGCACCCGTACACCAGCGCGCATCCCATAACCCAATTGAATGCGTTGCCAGCTAAGTCGCGAACTTCCGGCAGCTCCGGAACCAGCTTGGCAATGTGCCGCCAGCCATACACCGTCGGATGCACGCGCTTGTAGAACCCAACCAGCGTCGCCTCGGATTCCGGCGGCGTCACAAACGTCGCAACAATCCAGGCAATGGTCGTGACCAATCCGGTGATGAGAGCGGTCTTGGCATACACCAGCGCATCATTCCCGGTAAACGACACGCGGCTCAACCCAATGGTCATGGCCGCCGCTACCGC
>QIAS01000442.1 GCA_003225615.1 Acidobacteriota bacterium
ATGAGGAATGTTGCGGCCCGCGAATGATCCGCAATCACCCGTAAGGAAGCCGCCGATTTCGCGCGCGCTTCCTTTTCCAACTCCTGCTTCAGTGAAGTTCCCGTCAGCTCCGCGGCGCGCTTGATGAGCGGCAAAAACAAATCGGTGTCGTAGTTAGAAATCTTTCCTTGCAGCACCGCGGCCAGCCGCTCCAGTCCAGCACCAGTGTCAATCGAGGGCTTGGGCAATGGATTCAGCATCCCACTGGCGTCGCGGTCGAACTGCATGAACACCAGATTCCAGATCTCCACATACCGTCCGCACTCGCATCCGAACGCGCAGTCGGTGTGTGCCTGGTCCGAAGCCTCCGGACCCATGTCGTAGTGAATCTCGCTGCACGGGCCGCAGGGGCCGGTGTCGCCCATCTGCCAGAAGTTCTCTTTCACGCCGAATTCGTAAATGCGCTCCTTGGGCACGCCTTGACTGAGCCACAAGTTGTAGGCTTCTTCATCGCGCGGCACGCCGCCTTCGCCCTTGAAAATGGTCACGAACAGCTTGTCTCTCGGAATGCCGAACCATTTCGGCGAGGTGATCAGCTCCCAGGCATACGCGATCGCTTCCTTCTTGAAATAGTCGCCAAAGGAAAAATTCCCCAGCATTTCGAAAAACGTGTGATGACGATTGGTGAACCCGACGTTCTCGAGGTCATTGTGCTTGCCGCCTGCGCGCACGCATTTTTGCGACGAGGTAGCCCGTGTGTAATCGCGCTTTTCCAGGCCAAGGAACACATCCTTGAACTGGTTCATGCCCGCATTGGTGAAGAGCAGAGTGGGGTCGTTGGCCGGAACGAGCGACGATGAGTGGACCTCTTTGTGCCCGTGCTGGACAAAATAGTCCAGGAACTTACGCCGAATTTCAGAGCCGCTAAGCATGTCGGAAATTCAATTCTAAATGAAAACCACAGGGGACACAGAGGATCACAGAGGTAGTTAAAATCTGTGCTGGCCAGCAATTTCTGATTTCGAGTTTATGGATTCCAGCCCTCTGTGTCCTCTTGGCGGGAATTTTCAGGAACTCTCTTCTTCGAGTGCAGTGAGCGTCTCCTCATCCACGTCCCACTTTTTAAGGATGGAGAAGATGGTTCTGCTGCCAAATCCGGCGCGAGCAAGCTGGCGGAAGATGCGGGCGCTCTGCTTCTGGTCTTTGGGTTTGTTCAGGCGCTTGCGGCGCAGGTAATTGCGGGCCTGCTTTTCCTCGTTTACGTCTTCATAAGCTGAATCCACCGCCTTCTCGATTACCTCGCCGTGAACTCCTTTGGCCTTGAGGTCGGTGATGACCCGCATGCGCCCGAACTTTTCGTTGTCGCGCCGGAAGGCGGAGTAGGCAGAAGCGTATTGGGCGTCGTTCAGATAACCCTGGTCTTTCAGGCGCCGGATGACGAGTTCAATGAGGGTCTGACCGTATTCGGTTTCCGCTTCCACCCGCGGACGGAGCAAGCGCTTGAGTTCCGCCACCGAACGCATGCGGCGGCCGAGGGCGCCCACGGCATATTCGTAGAGTTCGTCCTCCGTGTAGGTTTTTCTCGGACGCGGAAAAGACATATTTAGAGACGTTACCGCAAAAGTTCGGGAAAAGCACATTTGAGGATGGCATGCCCCGCGAAGATGATGTGCCGAGCTTCAGCCGCCGTGGACGGGCCGGGACTCACCCCAGACGTGAAAACCCACGCGGGCAAACAAAAAAGGGGCGCGCTTGCGCGCGCCCCGCCCAGGGGTCAGGAGGCAAAACTCAGCGGCCGTAGCCAGACGACTGCATGGCCTGCCGCGAAATATCGGCGGTCGACGCGATGCCCTGCATACGCAGCTTGAAGTCGTCGGCGTTGGAAGCGTTTTCCAGCGCGGTTTCGTAATTGATCAGACCGGCCTGGAACAGATCCCAGAGCGACTGATCGAAGGTCTGCATCCCATACTGTGAAGTGCCGGCAGAAATAGCATCGCGGATGGCGCGAGTCTTTTCCGGCACGAGAATGCATTCGCGAATGTATGCCGTGTTGATCATGACTTCCACCGCGGGCACGCGGCCTTCAGCGTCGCAACGCTTAACCAATCGCTGGCTGACTACGGCGCGTAGCACTGCCGCAAGCTGCAGACGGATTTGCTTCTGCTCAGGCGGGGGGAAGATAGCGATGATTCGGTTGATGGTTTCCACCGCGTCCAACGTGTGCAACGTCGAGAAGACCATGTGGCCGGTTTCAGCGGCGTGCAGCGCGGTGGCAATGGTTTCGAGGTCGCGCATTTCGCCGACCAGGATCACATCCGGATCCTGACGGAGAGAGGCGCGCAGCGCGGTGGCAAATGATGGCGTATCTACTTCCACTTCGCGCTGGTTTACGTATCCTTTTTTGTCGCGATGCAGAAATTCGATGGGGTCTTCGATGGTGATGATGTGTTCGGCGCGGGTGGAGTTGATGCGGTCCACCATCGCGGCCAGGGTGGTTGATTTACCGGAACCGGTGACGCCAGTGACCAGAATCAGCCCACGTGGCATGTCGCATATCTGCTCTACAACTTTCGGCAGGTAAAGTTCGTCGAGGGCGCGGATCTTGGTCGGAATGACGCGGAGCACCAGCCCTACGTTGCCGCGCTGCTGAAATACGTTCACACGGAAGCGCCCGAGACCAGCCACGCCGTAAGCCATATCAATTTCCGTGGTCTCTTTGAACTTTTGTTTCTGGCGGGCTGACATCATGCTGAAAGCCATGGTCAGCATGTCCTCGGCGCTGACACGCGGCTGGTCAGTCAGCGGAACCAGTTCGCCATCGATGCGCAGGTGAGGATAGTTTCCTACCTTTAAGTGCAAATCGGAGGCTCGCCGTTCCATGGCGATACGCAGCAGATCATCAATATTCATGCGACACGTCTCCCAAGAACCTTTCCGTATGATGGACTGAAAAGTCACCGGGCCCAAGATGACCTAAGTAATGGGTCAGGCAGCCATTCGCAGGCGCACTGACCAGTAATCAGATAAGACTTCGGAGTTGCGCTAAAGAAGAAAGCCGCCCCGAAGAGCGGCTGATTGTTTCCCGACGTAGAGACCGGGGTAGCCCGGTCTCTAAAGAGTGATTATGGAAAACTCAGGCAGCGGCCTCAAAGGGCTCGTCGTAGCTGCCGCCATAGATGGATGGCACCTTAGCTCCCATGGGGCGCAGGTAGGTGGCGAGCGCTCCGCGGTGATGGATGCTGTGGTTGTTGAGGAATGCAAGGTAGAACACTGCCGGGAAGTTGAAAAGACCGACAAAGTCAATCGGCGTGAGAAGTTGTTGCGCGGTTAAGGCGCGGATCCGGTCGGCAGCGCGCTTGTAATTCTTGTCATACCACGACACTAGCTCGCCCACATTCTTTGGCTTGTCCTTCGGTTCGGGGTTCTCCATCGTAAACTTCAAGTCGGCAATGCCGTCGAGGAATTGCACGTCGCTGTTAGCCAAATGCCACGCCAGTTCCCACGCAGTACGCGCGTTGGGATCGGGCCGGTAATCCCGTTTGTTGTCGGGAATGGCAGCGATGACTTTCTTGGTGGTTTCGACTTCGTTGTCGAAGCCTTGCAGCAGTAGTTGGCGATACATTACGGCGAACTCGGGGGTAGGACCTTGATGAGGCGTTGCCATGGTGTTCTCCTTCTTCAGTGTATGTGTTATGTGCTGTGGGAATTAAAAAACTAAAAGGGAACCCTGCGCCCCTTCGACCTTGGATAACCAATTTTACTACTTCCTGGCCTTCTACACGCTCACGGGCTGCTTGCTTTTAACTGGAACCGGGGTGAGCCACTGGAATCGGTCTGGCTTCTCCCCACGGATGATCGCGTAGAACTCTTTCTGAATGGCCTTGGTGATGGGCCCGATAGTCCCTTTGCCTACGCTGATTTTATCGACCGAACGTACCGGCGTGATCTCGGCCGCCGTTCCGGTAAGGAATACTTCGTCGGCGATGTAAAGCATCTCGCGGGGAATAACCTGCTCGGTGATTGGAACGCCGATCTCGCGGGCAATCCGCAGGGCAGAGTCGCGGGTTATGCCCGGCAGCACTGAGTTCCCCAACGGAGCCGTGTGCAACATGCCGTTACGCACCAGGAATAAGTTCTCGCCGGAGCCCTCGCTGACGTAGCCGTTGGAGTCAAGAGCGATGCCTTCGACGTAGCCATTGACGATGGCTTCCATCTTGATGAGCTGCGAATTCATGTAATTGGCGCCCGATTTGGCCATCGCCGGCAGCGTGTTCGGGGCAATGCGCGTCCAGGAAGAAACGCAGACGTCACAGCCCTGCTCGGCATCGGAGCCCAGGTACTTGCCCCAAGGATAGTTGCAGATGTAAACCTCGGTCGGTGAATGAAACGGATTCACACCGGCCTCACCATAGCCGCGCAACACGATAGGCCTGATGTAGCAAGGCCACACGCCATTGTTTTTCACCAGTTCGACCATGCCGTTCACCAGGTCGTCGCGTGTGAAATCGACGTCAATGCGGTAGATCTTGGATGAATCCAGCAGGCGCTGGATGTGATCCTGGGCACGGAAAATGGCCGGGCCACTGGGAAGCGCGTAACAGCGGATACCCTCGAAGATTGAGGAACCATAGTTGACCACGTGCGACATCACGTGGATGTGCGCGTCATCCCAGCGAATCAACTTCCCGTTATGCCAGACTTTTTCCGTCTTCTGAATCGCCATGGGCGCTCCTTAAGCGAACGTTGTACAGATTCACGGGCGTGGCTCAGGGTTTCCAATATTAGTCAAAATTGTCTGCGGATGCTCTTGCGGGTCGCGAAAAGCAGGCGGGGTGCTCAACTTGGCTGAGATCATCCGGTGCCATTCGGAAAAAGGCAGGTTCAGAGCGCGTCCGAGGGAACTGACGGTTTCCCCGGACACCAGACCTGATGCTGGATATTCATCCGATTGGGGATGGTAGTACGTTCTAAAGATCACATCCCAAAGCGGAAAGAACTGCGCAAAGTTCTTGTCGCAGTGCCCGGGCAACCGTGAGTGGTGGATTCTGTGAGTTTGCGGCCCAGCCAGAACCCAGCTAAATCTCCTGAAGCTTAGCCGCACGTTAAGGTGGATAAGATAACTAACCAGGCTAGTGAGGAAGAAGGCGATCGGCACGGTAATCAGGGGCGGCCGGAACA